>JAGQOG010000098.1 GCA_020427695.1 Phycisphaerales bacterium | reverse complement strand
GGCCGCGAGCAGCGCCTTCGGATCGCCGGTCGCGGCGACGCCGCGGACGAGTCTTGCCTCGCGCCGCGCCGTCCACGCCACGCCCGCAAGCCCGATCGCCGCGAACGCGGCGCGGCTCAGGCCGAAGAGCCAGTCCGGCCGGATCGGCTCGTGGTTGTAGTAGGCGATCGGGCGCCGCTCGCGCAAGTGCTCGCTGGTGAGCCAGCGCACACCCGCGGGATCGATCGCCTGGAGAAGGCGGTCCACGCCGTCGGGCAGCCACCGCGGCGAGAAGGTCCACACGAAGAACAGACACGCGAGGAGCGCCGCGACCGGCAGGACAAACACCAGCACCGGTCGACGCGTGAGGGCCCCGACGCTGAAGCTCGTGCCGGCGAAGAAGATGGTGGAGGGCAGCGCGAAGAGGGCGAACACCCAGAGGTAGTTGAGCACCTGGAACGGACCGCGGGCCTTGTCCGGCTCGTCGATCGGGTAGAGCTCGAAGAAGAACATGTACGCCGCGACGTTGACGGCGACCAGGAGCAGGATCACCCCGAACACGCCGAGGAACCTTCCCCAGACGTACTCCCGCGCCGTCAACGGCGTCGCGTGGAGAACGGGTCCGACACGGGAGCTGTCGTCGTCGATGAGCGGCATCCCGGCGCCGATGGCGAACCAGAACGCGTACACCATCGAGTAGAGAACCGCCACGCCGATCGACATGTTGAACTGGGAGTTGATCCACGCCCGCTCGCCAGCGGCGGCCTGCGAACCGACCGCGACGGTCAGACCTCCGGCGACGAAACCCCATGCGGCGAGGAGCATCACGACGGCGAGAACGATCCACAGCGGACGGCGCCAGGCGTGCCTCAGCTCGACCCCGGCGATCGCCGCGATCCGACGAATGCTCACGCCGCACCCCCACCGGCGGTCGCGGCTCGTTCCGCATCGCGCATGGCGACGAAGTAGACATCCTCGAGCGTCGGCGGGACGGAGACGAAGCCCGCGGGCGGCTCCCCGTCCGGAGCGTGCACGCGCACGCGGTGGCGCGAACCCTCCTGGAGGTACGCCTGGGTCACGCGGTGGCTGGCGCGAACGGCAGCAAGTCCCTCGCCGTCGACCACGCCCTCGTACATCGTGGCGTCGAGCCGAGACCGCGCCGCGGCCGTCTCCGACACGAGGACGGCCCGGCCACCGCGAATGATCGCGAGGCGCGGACACAATGTGGCCACATCCTCCACGATGTGCGTCGAGAGCAGCACGATGCGCTCCTGGCCCAACTCGGCGATCAACCGGTAGAAGCGCATGCGCTCGTCGGGATCGAGCCCGGCGGTCGGCTCGTCGACGATGAGCAGTCGCGGATCGCCGGCAATCGCTTGGGCGATGCCGAGGCGCTGCCGCATGCCACCCGAGTAGCCCTTGACGCGGCGCTTCGCGGCGTCCGCCAGGTTCACCCGTTCGAGCAGCTCGTGCACCAGCCGCCTTCGTCCCCCCGGAGCATCGACGCCCTTGAGCCGAAGCAGGAGGTCCAGCGTCTGGGCGCCCGTCAGGTGCGGGTAGAAGCCGAAGTCCTGCGGCAGGTACCCGAGTCGCGACCAGACGCGGCGCGGGTCCTTCACGATGTCGGCGCCGTCGAGCGTCACCGAGCCCCCGGTCGGCTCGAGGAGACCGGCCACGATGTTCATGAGGGTGCTCTTGCCGGCGCCGTTGGGGCCGAGCAGGCCGAACAGCCCGTTGGGGATCGTGATCGAGACGCCCTTGAGCGCCACCACGGGTCCGGGGTAGATCTTCACCAGGTCGCGGATCTCAAGCATGGGCTTCTCCCGTTCTCGGGTTTGCTCGGCCGTGCGCCGCGGACGAGGAACGACAGCCTCCCCCACGGACGCAGTTCTTATGGAATGATGGACCGTTCTTGCACGCCGGCCATCGCCGATGACGGTATCAGGACGCCGACCCCGGCGCTCGTTCCCCCGACTCGAGATCCCGCAGCCACGCCATGCCGCGCATCCTCGACAAGCTGGTGGACTTCCGATCCGGGGAGGGCGTGCCCGCCGTCCTCGGCACCCTCTGCTTCTTCTGCCTGCTGTTCTCCTATTCCCTCCTGCGTCCCCTTCGCGAGGCGTTCGGGTTGGAGCGCGGCGAGGACAGCCTCCGGCTGCTGTTCCTCGCCACCCTGGTCGCCATGACCGTGGTCAGCGTCGCCTACGGGTGGCTGGTGAAGACGCTCCCGAGACGGATCTTCGTGCCCTTGGTGTACCGGCTGGCGATCCTCTCGTTGGCGGCTTTCCTTGCCCTTCTTCTGTGGAAGGGAGAGGGGGTGAGCCGCTGGGTGGGCAGCGTCTTCTACGTCTGGCTGAGCGTGTTCAACGTGTTGGCGGTGTCGGTCTTCTGGGCGCTGATGGCGGACAGCTTCTCGCTCGAGCAGGGCAAGCGCCTGTTCGGCTTCGTCGGCGTGGGCGGCACGGCCGGAGCGATCGTGGGCTCCTCCACGACCTGGCAGTTGGCCGAGCACATCGGCCCCGTGGGACTCATGCTCGTGGCCATGGTGCTCATCGAGTTCGCGGCACAGCTCGCGGGGGCCTTGAACCGGCGTTCGGCCCGCGGCATCGATGCGCCGCTGAACGACCGCCGCATCGGCGGCAGCGCCTGGGCCGGACTTGGACACATGATGCGTTCGCCCTTTCTCGCCGGCATCGCCCTGTACGTGCTGCTCTACACCGTCGGCTCGACGCTCCTCTACTTCGAGAAGATGCGGATCGTCGCCAGCGCCGTCGAGGGACGGGACGAGCGGACCAGCGTCTTCGCCGCCATCGAGCTCGCGGGGCAGTCGATGACCATCATCCTCCAGGTGTTCCTGACCGGCCGGCTGATGAAGTGGCTGGGCGTCGGCGCCCTCCTGGCCGCGATGCCCCTCGTGTCGCTCATCGGATTCGGCGCGCTGTGGGTGTGGCCCACGCTGGCGGTGGTGACCCTCTTCGAAGCGGCACGGCGAGCGAGCAACTTCGCCCTCTCGAAGCCGGCCCGGGAGACGCTCTTCACCGTCGTGCCGCGGGACGACAAGTACAAGGCCAAGGCGGTCATCGACACCGTGGTCTACCGCGGCGGAGACACCGTCGGCACGCTCGTGGACAAGGTGGTGGCGATGGCGATGGCCTCGGTCGCCGTCGTGGCCCTCCCCCTGAGCGCAGGGTCGCTGGTGCTCGGCTTCTGGCTTGGCGGGAGGGTGCGGAGCGCCGGAAGCTCGACGGGCACCAGCCCGGGCACGGGAACGGAGACGCGTGCGTAGCCCGGCCAGCGCCATCGCCCCCGGCCATCGAGCTCCCGAGACCATCCAGGCGATACCCTGTGGCGATGACACGCCATCCCGCGATCGCCCCCCTCCTGGTCGTTGGCCTCGCCGTTGCGGCACCGTTCGCTCGCGCGGCCGATGCCGTGGACACGGCGCCGCCTCCCCCGGAAGCGGCCGCGCCCGCGGCAACCCCAACCGCCACCGCCGAGGAGATCGGCTCGCTGCGGAACGCCAAGGTGGCGATCCCGCGCGGCGCGGAGGCGCCGACCCTCACGTACTTCGCCTACGGGCTCGAGCCCGACGAGGTCGCGGAGCTTCAGACGCTCGCTCCGCGGGTTCGGATCGTGAACGGCCTCTCCCGCGCCGAGGCCGTGGACCGGGCGGCCGAGGCGCACGCCGTTGACGGGTTCTACGCCACCCCCGAGTTTCTCCGCGCCGCGACGAATCTCGTGTGGGTGCAGGCCACCAGCGCCGGAGTCGATCGGTACGTGCATGTTCCGGAGCTGGCCGGCAGCGACCGGATCGTGCTGACGAACATGCGGGCCGTGCACGGTCCGGCGATCGCCGACCACGTCTTCGCCATGCTTCTCGCGCTGACCCGGGATCTTCCGGTCTATCTCGATCGCCAGGCCGACGGCGAGTGGAATCGCCAGGGATCGGGAACGCTCAAGCCCATTGCGCTGGCCGATCGGACGCTGCTCGTCGTCGGTCTCGGCGGCATCGGCACCGAGATCGCGCAGCGCGGACACGGGTTCGGCATGCGGGTGATCGCGACGCGGCGCAGCAGCGCCGGAGCGCCGGCCTTCGTCGAACGGGTCGGCAAGCCCGACGAGCTGATGGCGATGCTGCCCGAAGCGGATGTGGTCGCGATTGCCGTTCCGCTCACGACGGAGACGGAGGGCATGTTCGACGCGGCCGCGTTCGCCGCCATGAAGCCGGGGAGCTACCTGGTGAACATCGCCCGCGGCAAGGTCGTGCGAAGCGACGCGCTGCTCGAGGCGCTCCGGTCGGGCCATTTGGCCGGAGCGTGCCTCGATGTGACCGATCCCGAACCGCTGCCGTCCGACGATCCCCTTTGGCGCCTCCCCAACGTCGTCATCACGCCACACGTCGCGGCGATGGCGGAGCTGACGCAGTCCCGGGCATGGGCGGTCTACCGTGAGAACCTGAGGCGACTCGATGCCGGCGAACCGCTCCTGAACGTCGTGGACAAGTCGGCGGAGTACTGATTGGAAAGGGACAGAGGGACGAAGGGACAGAGGGACGAAGGGACGGGGGGCTCGATCCGACGATCGTCGGGTATCGTGAGCGCCATGATGCACTTCGGCGGGGCAATCGTGTTGGCACTCGTTGGTTTCGCGGTGGCGGCGACGGGAGCGGCTCCCGATCCATCAGCGGCAGCCGCCCGTGTCGACGACGACCAGGCGACTCCGGCGCCTCCTGCGCACGCTCCCATCGAACAGCGCCACCTCACGACCCGCGACGGCACGGTCGTGGACTACGCCCTCGTGCTCCCACGCGACTTCGATGCCAGCAAGACCTACCCGGCGCTGCTGGCGCTCCCTCCCGGACCGCAGACGGCGTCCATGGTGGAGGCTGGTCTCGATCGCTACTGGGGCAAGCAGGCGTCCGAGCGCGGCTGGATCGTGATCAGCCCGGCGGCACCCAACGGCGTCAGCTTCTACAGCGGCAGCGAACGACTCGTTCCCGAACTGCTCGACGCGGTGCAGTCCCAGTTCAAGGTCGAGGGCGGGAAGTTCCATCTCGCCGGCGCCAGCAACGGCGGACGGAGCGCGTTCCGCGTCGCACTCGACCATCCGGATCGGTTCCTCTCCCTGACCGTGCTCCCGGGAATGCCGCCGCGGCCCGAGGATTTCGCCATGTTGCCATCGATCGCCAAGTTGCCGGTGACGATGTACGTGGGTGGGTCCGATACCGCGTGGCTCGAGCAGATGAAGCGCACGCGGGACGCGCTGGTCCGGGCCGGCGGACGCGTGACCTTGACCGTGTTGCCCAACGAAGGCCATGTTCCGCCGAGCCTCGACGGCGCCGTCATCATGGAGCGGCTCGACGAGGTGCGTCGCGAGATCAAGGGAATCGCGACGCCAAACGACAGGACCGGCGCGCACTCGTCCTCCTAGCATCCTCCGACGGAGCGGAACGCGGTCGTACCGCCCGTCGTGGAGAGAGAGGAGAGATTCCATGAGTTCTCGATTGCGCGCATCGGCGCGGCTGGGAAGCGCTGCGGCGCTCGTGCTCGTCGTCCCCGTCGCCCTCGGCCAGACGATTCCGGCCCCCTTCGACGAGGTGTACACCTACACCGATCTCGGTTCGGTCCCGGGCCTGCCGGCGAACTACGGCGGATTGACCGTCAAGCCCACGGACTTCGACACGCTGCTGATCGGCGGTGCGGCGAACTCCGCCGCGGGCATCGTGTACTCGATCGGGATCGTGCGCGACGGCAAGGGCCACATCGTCGGCTTCGACGGAACGGCCGCGCCGTTCGTCGAGGCGGCCTACAACGACGGCGGCGTGGTGTACGGACCCGGCGGCGTTCTGTTCCTCGCCCGCTGGCCCGCCAACGAGCTCGGACAGGCGAAGCCCGGCAGTGCGATCACCGACAAGATCATCGACGTCGCCCCCTTCGGCGTCGCCAGCTCGCTCTCGGCGATCAACTTCGTTCCGCCAGGCTTCGACCAGGCGGGACACATGAAGCTCGTCTCGTGGTCGATCGGCACGTGGTACGACGCCACGATCGCGCCGGACGGTGCGGGCACCTTCGACATCGTCTCCTTGACGCCGGTGCCCTCGTCGAATCTCGGCGGCGGCCCGGAGGGCTTCATCTACGTGCCCACGGGTTCGCCGCTCTTCGATGTGCCGAGCATGCTCGTCTCGGAGTACAGCGCCGGGAACGTGGCGGCGTACGAGGTCGATGCCAACGGCGATCCGATCGTTGCCACGCGCCAGAACTTCGTCACCGGCCTCAGCGGGGCGGAAGGGGCGACGATCGATCCGGTCACGGGCGACTTCCTCTTCTCGACCTTCGGCGGAGGCAGCCGGGTCATCGTCGTGACCGGCTTCGCCACGCCGCCCCCGCCGTGCATCGCGGATCTCGACGGCAACGGGGTCGTGAACGGCGCCGACCTGGGCCTGCTCCTGGGCAACTGGGGCGGCGCGGGGCTCGGCGATCTCAACGACTCCGGATCCGTGGACGGCGCGGACCTCGGCATCCTGCTGGCCGCATGGGGACCGTGTCCGAGGTAGGGAAGTGTGTACCGTCGGTGGTTACCGGACAACTCGCCGCAATCGCTGCACGCCGCACCACCCGCGAACGAACATGGTGGCAAAGGAGGCTGCCATGCGCACCATTCACCTGCTTGCCGCCATCGCGAGCATCGGGGTGCTTCAACCTGCACTTGCCGGGACCGCGGACGGACTCGTCTGGGGCGTCAAGTCCAAGGCGCCGACGACGTCGGGGCCGTCGATGCCCCCGTCCGTGCTGTTCCGCTTCGATCCCCAGTCCGCCGCGACCTTCGCGGCGGTGGGGACCATCCTGCTCGACGGTGCTCCGGTCGATGTCGACGGGCTCGCGCGGGACGCCAACGGCGTGCTCTACGCGTTTGCGCTCGGGGACGGGGGATCGCAGCTCGTCACGCTCGACGATTCGACCGCCGAAGCGACCGCCATCGGGCCCGTCCTCGCCGGACGTGAGATTCGCGGTGCGGTGATGGTTCCGCCCGATCGTCTCGTCGTCGTGGACGCCGCGGCCAACGAGTTGCTCGACATCGACACGGCAACGGGAGATCTGGTCGGCTCGGCCCGTCCGCTGCTGGCCGGATGCACGCCCCTCGACACGACGGACCTGGTCGATCTCGCGCTCCGCGACGACGGCCAAGTCGTGCTCCTGGTGGGCAACGTCTTCCGTGCCCTCGATCTCGAGACGGGCATCGGAGCCGTCCTCTACACCGACTCCGTCAATCAGCCTGGCGGCGGAGTCGTCGCCGAGTGCGGCCTCGCGTTTGGCGACGGGGCGTTGGCCGACATGGCCTACGCGCTGGAGGTGAACGGAAGCGACGATCTCTTCACCTACAACACGGCGTCGGGCTTCAGCCGCTCGACGTTCATGACGTTCATCCTCACGCAGTTCAACTCCGGCCGCGGGGATCTCGCCTCCTGGGTGGATGCCGCGCCCGTCTCCGTGACGATCGACGACCCCGCCGATCTCAACGCCGACGGTGCCGTGAACGGCGCCGACCTTGGAATCCTGCTCTCGGCCTGGGGGCCCTGTCCGGTCCTTGGCGTGTGCTGCGGCGACCTCAACGGCGACGCCACGATCGACGGCGCGGATCTGGGGATGCTGCTGTCGGCGTGGACGATGTGAGGGCGAGCAAGGCATCGAGGCATCGAGGCATTGAGGCATTGAGGCATCGAGGCATCGAGGAGGTTCGCGCAGGTGCCACCGATTTGCGCAGGTGCCACCGATTTGCGCAGGTGCCACCGATCTGCGCAGGTGCCACCGATTTGCGCAGGTGCCACCGATTTGCGCAGGTGCCACCGATTGCCGGAGCGCAGCGCAGGCAGTCGGTGCCCTGTCCGCTGTCAGGTTCCTCGGCGGGTGCCCTGCGCACTGACTGCCCGCAAAGCCGGGCAATCAGTGGCACACGCGCTCTATTGAAAAAGCCGCAAAGCGGCTTTTTCAATCGGGGTGATAGGATTTGAACCTACGGCCTCGTCGTCCCGAACGACGCGCTCTACCAAGCTGAGCTACACCCCGCAGTGTTGCGGTTGGCGCGGCTGGCGCCGCGGAGGGGCGAGTGTATCCCCCGCCTGAATCGCAAGCAAGGAGGCGGACGCCGCGCCCCTGCGGCGTCAACGAACGCGGCCCCGCCGGCGTGGGACGCAAGCGAGGCCGCAGTGGGCGGGGAGGGATTCGAACCCCCGTAGGCGTTTGCCAGCAGATTTACAGTCTGCCCCCGTTGGCCACTTGGGTACCCGCCCAGGGTGCCTGCCATCAACAGGGGGCGACACTGTAACGGTGGCGCCGGGGCCGATCAAGGGAACCGCTCGGCTACGCACCCTTGGCCGGCGCCGCCTCGACCGCCAAGGCCGCCTCGATGGCCGCCGTGACTTCCTTGCTTTCGGGCCTCGCCTTGGGGTCGAAGTAGAGGACCGTCTTTCCGTCGCGGCTGACCAGGTACTTGCCGAAGTTCCAACTCGGCACCTTGCCGGTCTTGGCGGCAAGCGCCTTGTAGAGCGGGCTCTGCCCGTCCCCCGGCTTCACCGAGACCTTGGCGAAGAGCGGGAACGTGACCTTGTAGTTGCTGGTGCAGAATTCCCGGATCTCGGATGGGGTTCCGGGCTCTTGTCCTCCGAAGTCGTTGCAGGGGAAGCCGAGCACCACGAATCCCTTGTCCTTGTACTTCTCCGCCAGCTTCTGGAGGCTGGCGTATTGGGGGGTGTTGCCGCACTTGCTGGCCACGTTGACGATCAGGGCGACCTTGCCCTGGTAGTCGGCGAGGTTCGCCTTCTGGCCGTCCAGCGTCTGCAACTCGAAGGCGTAGACCGAGCGGTCCTTCCACTGTTCGGACTGGTGTTCCGATTGATCGGACGTGCTCCCCGGCGCGGCGGTGGGTTGGGCCAATGCCGTCCCGGCCGTCAACAACAGGCCCGCAAACAGGATCGAGATGTTCATGAGTTCCTCCCAGTCGGGGTGAGCGCGGTTCGCACCGCGGTGACACACGGGCCTTTCGATCAAAGCCGCCAGCGGGATTCGAACCCGCGACCTCCAGATTACAAGTCAGGTGCTCTACCAACTGAGCTACGGCGGCAACGAAAGGTCAGCGTAGGGGCGACGCGGGATCGCTCGCAACCTCCTCGGCTGGGCTTCGGGGGCCATCTTGAGACGGCTCGGGCGCCATGGGCCACCAGCGCAGCCGGGCGAGAACGGGGTAGTGGTCGGACGGATAGCGGCCATCCCGGCACCGGCGGTCGATCCGGCATACCTCTGCCTCCAGCCCCTTGCCTACGAGCACCAGATCGATCCGCTCCCCGCCGCGCCCGCCGTTGGCGGCAGGACCATCGAACCCGTGGAACGTTCCCGGGGGCGGACCCGGGGCCGCGTCCGGCCCCCCTGCCGCCGGGGTGCTGGTGGCCGCCGCAAGCACGAACGCATCCCGCAACGGCGGTGCT
>JAGQOG010000097.1 GCA_020427695.1 Phycisphaerales bacterium | reverse complement strand
GTATCAGCAACGGGGCTTGGGGTTGGGAACACGGCTCGATGGCGGCGCCGGTGTCCGGCCAGCGAAGCGCTGTCCGTCACCGTGGGCTGATCGTCTCGATCCACGCCCTCCGACCAAACGCCCCCGAGCGCCTCCTGATACCTGATACCCCTCCGTGCAGTCGCGCACCTCGTGTCGCGCAACTTCCTCCGGCCCCGCGTCACCTCAGCGCGCGCTGATACCTGATACCTGTCTCGTTCGCGGTGCAAGGTCCACTCCAGCCGACTCACCAACGCCGTCATCCCCAGCATGCGAGCAAAAGCCCGAGATCCGCGCCGTCCACGATGCCGTCCTGGTTGAGGTCGGCGGGCGACTGGGACTCGCCCCAGGCGCTGAGCAGCAGGCCGAGGTCGGCGCCGTCCACGGCGCCGTCGCCGTTGAGATCGCAGGGGTTCGACGCGTCGGGCTGCTCGGGCAGCACCCACGCGACCGCCGCGCCGATGGTACCGCCGTTCGCATCGAGCCGGTCGAGCTCAAGGGCGTACACGCCGGGCTGAAGCCCCTCGATGTAGAGGTGCTCGACGTTGTCCACCGTGCTCTGGCTGACCACGTTGCCGGCGTCGAACCAGTTCAGCCCGCCGTTGCCGACGAGCGACTGCAGCGCACCGGCCTCGTCGACGCGCCAGAGGACAAGATCGAAGTTGGACAAGGTGTAGAAGGTGAACGTGCTCGCCACCACGCGGTGCCAAGTGGCGAGGATCGAAACCTGCTCGGCCGGCTCGGTGATGGTGAACGTCCACCACACGCTGCCGTTGCCGGGCACGTCGGCGTAGTCCCAGCCGGCATCCGCCACCGGCGTCGCCCGCGCCGAACTCGAGGCGCCGTCGTGCTCGCCGCCCGTCAGGATCAGGTGGCTCGTGTTGATGTTGACGAGATCGGCGCCGTAGACCGGATCGAGCGGCTGGTCGGCGATGCCGCGGTCGGGTCCGCTCGTGACCGGGTCGTTGCTCCAACCGGCGCGGTGGTTCGCCCCGGCGAGCAGCGCCGCCTTGACCACCGTCGAGCGGTCGGCGTTGGGATTGAGCATCAGGTCGGGATCGATGGCCGCGGTGTCGAGCAGAACGGCCGCGGCCGCCGCGATGATGGGCGTGGAGTAGCTCGTGGCCGCCGACGGCGACACGATCTCCGGCTTCATCCGTCCCGGTCCGTCGATGCCCGCTGGCGTTCCGCCGGCGGAGTGCTGCCCGTCGGCGCGGCCCACGGCCACCCCGTTGAAGCTCGACGCCATCAGCGTGGGCACCGACCCGGAGGCGCCGTTGTTGACGCCGTTGAACATGAGCGTCTCGTCGCGGCGAATCGCGTAGTCCGCGCGGCGCAGGACGAGCGTGTCGGTCGCGGGATCCGCGGTGCCGATCCAGCTGTTGTTGAAGATCCTCAGGTTGCCCGGTGGGAACGCAGGCGGATTCGCGGCGGAGAGATTGGCCTTCAGGTATCCGCCCTGGATCCAGTTCAGCGTTTCCCACAGCCAGATGTCCTCGACCCCCGGTGCGATGCTGCTGGTCAAGCCGTAGCAGTTGCTCGCCACCGTGGTCGCATGCGTTGAAACTCCCGGCGGGCCGCTCATCGCGGTGAAGCTCTTGCCCACGAATTGCGCGTTGGCCTGGTCGGGACCGTATCCAGGTGCGGGAAGCTCGACCTGGCCAACGCCGATCAACAGGCCGTTCGGCACGTTGCCCGGTCCGAGCCGGTTGACAAGGTCCGTGTAACCGATGTCGTCGAAGACCGTTCCGCTGGCGGAGGCAACGGCGATCGCCAGGGTGACGCCGGCCGCCAGCAGGCGGGTCGAGGGTCGATTCGAGTGCATGTACGGCCTCGCGGGGGGATTGCAATCGGCCCGGCAGGCGGACCGTCGTCTGAGCGTAGCACGCGACGGCCTTGGGACAAGAAGTCCCGGGAGTCGTTTCTCGCCGCACGCGTGTCCGGAGGCCCCGCGGTCAGTCGCGAATGCCGCCCGCCGAGGCCTCTCCCGCTGCCGCGGGTGCCTGTCGCGGCGTATCGCCCTCGACCACCACATCGGTCACGACGATCTCCGCCCGGGCGTTCACGCGATCCTCGCCGTGGTTCGTGGGTCGCTGGCTGACCCGCTCGCTGTCGCCGGCCGCCACCACCCGGAGACGCCGCCACGGCACGCCGTCGGCGACCAGCGCCTTCGCGACCGCCATGGCCCGGTCGTAGGCGATCTCCATCGCCGCTTCCGGCTTGCGGAAGCCTTCGGCGACCGACGCGTGGCCACGGATCTCGACCACCGTGTTCTGGCCGCGGATCCGATCGGCGATGGTCGCGATCGACTCCTGTCCGGTCTGTTCCAGCGCCGCCGAACCCTCCGCGAACGACACCATCGTGCCCTCGTCGAAGTAGTTGCCGGGCCGGATCGACTGAACGTCCTCGTCCTCGCCCTTGGCTCCCGCGGTCGAGGCTCCGCCGTAGCGCTGCCGTCGGCGCATCCGCTCGACCAGCGGCTGGTCGGCGGGACTCGCGGAGTCCAACTCCACCGGATTGTGGAAGGCCTTGCGCACGCCGATGGCGAAGTCGAGCATGCGCTCGTCCCACGCCTCCATCCCCGCTTCCGTCTGGTCGCCGGTTCCGCCCGGCTTGCGGCCCTCGCTCGAGATGTTGAGCGCAAACAGGATCACGAAGAATCCCATCATGAGCATCACGTTGTCGGCGAAGGAGATGAGCCACTCCGGCGCGCCTTCGTGCTCCTCGTGCTCGCCGCCGCCGTGACCGCCGCCGTGGCCGCCGCCGTGACCACCGCCGTGGCCGCCGTGCCCCTCCTCCTGACCGTGCTTGTCACCCTTGGCTGCCATGCGTGCGCTCCGTGGTGAGTGGGATCACGCTGCCTTGGCGAGCTGCAACCGGGTGCGGTGCGGGATGAACGCGAGCATCTTCTCCTGCGTGGTGCGCGGATTGTCTCCGGCCTGAATGGACAGGATGCCCTGCATCATCATCTCGCGGGCCAGGATCTCCTCCGCCGAGCGCAGCGCCAGCTTGTCGCCCATCGGACCGGCCATGGCGTTTGCCAGCACCGTGCCGTACATCGTGGCGACGACGGCGATGGCGAGCATGTGGCCGAGCGTCTCGACGTCGCCGCCGAGGTTGCCGAACATGCCGACCTGTCCGATCAGCGTGGCCACCAGACCGTAGCCCGGGGCGTAGAGCTTGATCAGGTCGAAGAACTTCTTGCCTGCCTTGTGCCGGTCCTGCATGGCCATGACCTCCATGCGGAGCGTGGCCTCGATGACCTCGCCGTCGGTGCCGTCCACCGCCATCTTGAGGCCCGCGGCGAGGAAGGGATCCTTCAGCTCGGCGATGTCGCTCTCGAGCGCGAGGATGCCGTCGCGACGCGCCTTCTCGCTGAGACCCGAGAGGATCTTGACGGTTTCGGTGGGGTTGGGACCGTTGTTGAACAGGAACCGCCGGCAGTAGCCCGGGATGCACTTGATGCGTTCCATGGGCATCGCCATGAAGATGACGCTGATGGTGCCTCCGAACACCATGATCAGGCCCTTCTCCGAATAGAACATCGCCCAATGGCCGTGCGAGGCCATGTATCCCACCAAGGCGCAGCAGATGACGCCCAGGATGCTGCCGATGACGCTGGCCTTGTCCATTCGGAACCTCGTGGAACGGGACCGCACGACGACCGTGCCGCGGTCGGCTCCATCGGTCCGCGACAAGGGGCGGGTCAAGCGACGAGTGCAGGTTCAGCGATCGAGCGTTGCGCGTGTTCGGGCCGGGCAAGCCGGAAGCCGTCCGTCTCGGACCTTGCGCGGTTGGCGGACCATGTCGTCGTCCGGAAACGAAGGCGGTTGACGGGAGACGTTGCGTCCGATCACCTGTGGAGCCAATGGGACGCTTGTCCGTCGGCATACGCCTGTTCACCGCGCTCGTGCCGCCGCCCGAGACCGCGCGGTCGCTTCTGGCCCTGGTGCACTCGATCGACCTGCCACCCTTCCCGATCGAACGGCTGGTGCTCTACCGGAGCCTCCTCCTTCCCGCCGGTGCCGAGCACCGCGAGGTCCATGCCGTCCCCCTCGACTCTCCCGCGAGACCGCACCGAACATGATCCACGACCCGCTTGCGCCCGCGTTTCCATCCGTCTCCCTCTGGACCTCGCCCGAGTATCGTCGCGCGTCGCTGCGATCGGAGCGGGTGCGCACCGCCCTCGCCATCGCCGTGGTCGCCGCACTCGTCGCATTCGTTGTCGTGCGCGATCTCCTCGCCGGCCAGGCCTCGGGAGCGTCGCACGCGTGGGTCGGACGCTCGGGTCTCGTGGTCGGGGCGCTGGTGCTTCTCTTCGAGGCCGGCGTGCTGCTTCTGGTCCGGCAGGCGATCCGCAGCGACCGGAACCTTCCGGGATGGCTGCCGCCGATGAGCGTGCTCGTCGAGTGCCTCGTCCCGACCGCGATCATCGTGTCCCTCACCAGCGATCCCGCCGTTGGCCCCTACCGCGCCCTGCTCTTCCCGACGATCCTTCTGTACGGCATATTCATCGTGCTCTCCACGCTGCGTCTTCGACCCGGGTTGTGCTGGGGTGCCGGCGCCATCTCCGCCGGAGGCTACCTGCTGGCCGTCGGCCTGACCTCCCGCCAGTTCCCCGAACTGGCCGACCAGGAGAGCGCCGGCCTCGCCGTCTACTCCACGGTCGCCGCCGCGCTGATGGCCACGGCGTGGGTGGCGGCGGCCGTGGCCGGACAACTCCGAAACGGTGTTGCGCTGCTCCTTCGATTGGCGGAGGAGCGGCGGCGCATCGAGAACCGTGCGCGCGACACGCTCATCTTCGGTCTGGCGAAGATCGCGGAGCATCGCGACACCGATACCGGCGCCCACCTCGCGCGCATCGCCGACTACTCCGCGGCCCTGGCCGCAGCGCTGCGCGACGCCATGCCCGAGATCGACGAGGCTTGGATCGAGCGCCTGCGGGTCGCTTCGTCGTTGCACGACATCGGGAAGGTCGGGCTTCCCGACGACGTGCTCAAGAAGCCCGGTCCGCTGACGCCGGAGGAGCGGCTGGTGATGCAGTCCCATCCGTCGCTCGGCGCCGGGACCATCAGCGCCATCACCGCTCGGGAGGAAGGCGAGACCGATCCCCTGTTGGCGATGAGCGAGGCCATCGCCGCGGCCCACCACGAGCGATGGGACGGCACGGGATACCCCAACCGGCGCGCCGCGAGCGAGATTCCCCTCGCGGCGCGGATCGTCGCCCTGGCGGACGTCTACGACGCGCTGACGTCCAAGCGGGTCTACAAGCCGCCCATGTCCCACGACAAGGCGACCCAGCTCATCGTCGAGGGACGCGGCACGCAGTTCGATCCCCAGATCGTGGACGCGTTTCTCGCCACCGCCGAGCGTTTCGATCGCGCACGGGCGCGATTCATGGACGAGGCGGCGCCGTAACGGACGTCGGGTGTCGCGCATCGGGGTGTCACATCGCGGGTGCCACGGCCATCTTGGCCGTGACGAAGGTCCGTCTGCGTCCCACACGGCCTGGAAGGCCGTGGCACCCGGCCATCTTGGCCGTGACGAAGGTCCGTCTGCG
>JAGQOG010000001.1 GCA_020427695.1 Phycisphaerales bacterium | reverse complement strand
GACGGCGCGGACCTTGGTGAGATGCTGGCAGCGTGGGATTGAGCGTCACGGATTCCGGGCGGCGAGCCGGCGGAGCTCCGCGAGCCGATCGCGGATGATGTCCATCTGTTCGCGTTGCCAGGTCGTCACGTTCGGGCAGCGGTCGAAGGCCGCCTCGATCGCGGCGCCGTGCTCGAGCGCGCTCCGCTGGCCGAGTTGAATCGACGAGAGGACCTCGTGCCGAAGTCCCGGCTCGTCGAGGGCCGCGAGGAGCATGGCCATCGCATCGGAACTCGGTGAGCCGAAACCGCAGGAGAGGCCGATCAGGCGGAGCGCCGGCAGCCGGGCATCGAGGTCGTTCGCCGGGTCCGCGAGCTCGACGAGCACCTCTTCGGGCAGCGGCGCCAGGTACCACGTGGCCGGCATGGACTCGAGCAGCAGCGTGTCGCGCGTTCGACGCGGCTTGGATCGGGCCGCTTCGCGGAGCAGGTCCGCGAAGGGTTCGCGCCGCATCGCCACGGCCAGGTAGAGCGCCGCGTTCCTTGCCGTCATGGGGACGGGATCGTCCAAGCGTGCGACGACCTTCCGAACGGTGTCCTTGTCGCGCGGTCCGACGCCGGCCCAGGCCGCATGCGTCAGCACCACCATCGCGTCGCGGCGCAGATCCAGGTTGGGATCCTCGAGATGCGTGGCGGCGGCTGTGCCCAGACGGTCGAGCTGGTCCGACGACACGCGCGAGCTGAGGGGCTGCCGCATGCTGGTCGACCACTGGGCCAGCTCGTGCCAAGGACCGGAAAGATCGGTCCACTCCACGAGGACGACCCATGCGCCGTCGGGCACCAGCGAGCGCCAACCGTTGCGATCGATGCGTGCGCCCAGCCACGGCAGGCCCGCCGCCAACAGCAGAAGCGGTACCGCGAGCGCGATCGCACGCCAGCCGACGTGTCTTGGAGAGAACCGACGCTCGTGACGGCACTCGTGTCCGCACTCGGGACACCGGCGGCCCGCCGCGCCTCGCAGGTCGTAGTCGCACGTCGGGCAGCGCCGCTCGCTCGGGTCGCGCAGACCGCGCACCCCGCGGAGGAGCAGGATCACGCCAAAGACGCCGCAGACCGCGCCGACGAGCGCGCCGCCGAGGAGCAAGGAGGAGTGGACGGTCATGGCGATCGAACCGACCCTCGATGGTAGGGGTGGCCTTCGCGAGCCTGCCTGACATCCGGGCCCCGTGCCTCCCAACAACCCCGGGACCGCTTCCGCCCGCTACCCTGTCCCAGCCATGTCCCTCGCCATCGACCTCCACGATGTCCGCAAGGTGTTCGGCCGCAAGGTGCACGCGTTGCGCGGCGTCACGATGCAGGTCCATCGGGGCGAGATCTTCGGCTTGCTCGGCCCCAACGGCGCCGGCAAGAGCACGCTGGTCAAGATCATGATGACGGTGGTGCGTCCGACACGGGCGCGGGGAACCGTGCTGGAGGCGCCGGTCGGCCAGAAGGCCACGCTGGCTCGAATCGGCTATCTCCCCGAGCACCACCGCTTTCCGCGCTACCTGACCGGTCGCCAGGCGGTCGAGTTCATTGGCGGCATGACGGGCATGGACCGAAGCGCCTGCCGGCGTCGGGGCGGAGAGCTCTTGGAGATCGTGGGCATGTCGGAGTGGGCCGATCGTCCGATCGGCGACTATTCCAAGGGAATGATGCAGCGCACAGGACTGGCGTCGGCGCTGGTCAACGAGCCCGATCTCGTTCTCCTCGACGAGCCGACGGACGGGGTCGATCCCGTCGGTCGCCGCGAGATCCGCGATCTCCTCCTCGCGCTGCGCGAGAAGGGCATGACGGTCTTCCTGAACAGTCACCTGCTGAGCGAGCTCGAGATGGTGTGCGATCGCGTGGCGATCCTCGTGCAGGGCGAGGTTGCTTCCCAGGGCACGATCGACCAGCTCACGGCGGACAGTCGGCGCTACGAGGTGCTGCTGGACGGCCCGGTCCCGGATTGGATCGATGGTCTCGGCGGGCACGCGGTCGTCGCGGGTGAACGAATCAAGCTGATCGTGCCCGGCTCCGATCCGGAGGTGGTGCAGCCGGTGATCGACCGGGCGCGGTCCGAAGGACGGGTGATCCGCTCCGTCACGCCGGTGCGGGAGTCGCTCGAGGACCTCTTCATGCGCGCGGTGCGCGATCCCACCACCGGCAAGGTCGCGGCGCCGGGCGCCCGCATTGGCGGCGGCAAGGCGGGCAAGGGAGGCTCGAAGTGAACCAGGTGCTGGTCCAAACACGCGCCCTCGCCCTCGATGCGTACCGGGAGCTGAACTCCAAGCGGCTGTTCTGGATCACGCTGGTGCTTTCGGGCCTGGTCGTCGCCTGTTTCGCGGCCGTCGGGATCAACGACAAGGGGCTCACGATCCTCTGGTGGTCGCTGGAGATCCCCGGCTTCAACGACACGCTGTTCACGCCGGCCACCTTCTACAAGCTGATCTACACCGCGTTCGGCATCGCCTTCTGGCTGAGCTGGGTGGCGACCGGGCTGGCCCTGGTTTCGACGGCGAGCATCTTCCCCGATCTGGTGTCCGGCGGGGCGATCGACCTCATGCTGTCCAAGCCGATTTCGCGGCTGCGCCTGTTCCTCACCAAGTACGTCTTCGGGCTGTTCTTCGTCGGGCTTCAGGTCGCCGTGTTCTCGGCCGCCTCGTTTCTCGTGATCGGCATTCGGGGCGGGGCCTGGGAGCCGGGGCTCTTCCTCGCCGTGCCGATCGTGCTGGTGTTCTTCAGCTACCTCTACGGGCTCTGCGTGCTCTTCGGCGTGCTCACGCGTTCCGCCATTGCTGCGCTCCTGCTGACGGCGCTCGCCTGGCTCATGATCTTCGTCGTGCACAGTGCCGAGCAGGTTCTGCTCATGCAGCGGGTGTCCGCCGAGATCCGGGTGGAGGAGCTCACCAAGAGCGTGGACCAGATGGCGGCGCTCGAGAATCCGTCGGAGCTCATGCAGAGCCGACTCAAGGATCGCCGCGCCGATCTCGCCGAGGCCGAGGCGTCGGTGCCCACGTGGCAGCGCTGGCACCGGATGATCTTCGCAGCCAAGTCGGTCCTGCCCAAGACCACCGAAACGGTGAACCTGCTGAACAGGGCGCTGATCGACATGGCCGACCTGCCTCAGCCCCCGGAGGATCCAACACCACGGAGCGGTCCCTTCGGTGGCCCGGGCGGCAACATGCGCAAGACCCAGGAGCGCATGCAGGAGATCATCAACAGCCGCTCCGTCTGGTGGGTGCTCGGGACCAGTCTGCTGTTCGAGACCGTGGTCGTGGGACTCGCGGCGGTGAAGTTCTGTCGGCGGGATTTTTGACGCATTGGGACGGAGGGCGCGGCGCTTGGGTTGGGCGACGCGTGGAGTCCGGAGACGTAGGGTGGGGGGGTATCAGGTGGCAGGGTTCGAGCGGGCGAAGGCTGTTGGCCTGCGCAGACCGGGTTCCTGCGCGCGGCCGGCGCTCAACGTGCAATCGTGTACCCCACCTGATACCTGATCCCTGATCCCTCAGGAGCAGCAGGAAGACCAGCGAGCACATCCGTCCGTTGACGTTCCTCTCCACTTCTCCCTGCGACGGGTCCACGGATCAACTCCGCACAAACAACGGCACCACCACCCCGTACGCCAACGCCGTGATCACCAGGATCGACAGCAGGTTGAGGACGAAGCCGGCCTTGGCCATTTGCGGGATGGTGATGTGTCCGGTCGCAAAGACCATGGCGTTGGGCGGGGTGGCCACCGGCATCATGAACGCGCAGCTTGCGCCGATCGTGGCGGGAATGATCAGGAGGTAGGGATCGACTCCGAGTCCCGGGGACAGCGCGGCCAAGAGCGGGACCATCGTGGCGGTCGTGGCGGTGTTCGAGGTGAGTTCGGTCAGGAACACGATCAGGGTCGTGACCGCAAGGACCGTCGCCAGAGGGGGGACCCCGTGCAGCACGGCGGTCTGGGCGCCGATGAACTCGGCGACACCGTTCGACTTCACCGCCGAGGCGAGGCTGAGTCCGCCGCCGAAGAGAATCAGCACGCCCCATGGCAGGCGCTGGGCCGTGGGCCAGTCGAGCGTTGGCCGCAACGGACGTACGCCAACCGGCACGACGAACAGCGCGAGGGCCGCCAGGATCGCGATGCCGCCATCCGTAAGCATCGCGAAGGGCGCGTGGCCGCCGAGGGTCAGCCGGGCCAGCCACGGCCGCGTGATCCAAAGCGCCGCGGTGGCCACGAACACGCACAAGGTGACCAGCTCTCCTCGCTTGAGCGGTCCCAGCGCGACCAGTTCGCCGCGGACCAGTTCGTCCCCGCCCTCGATCCTCCTGATCTCGGGCCGGTAGAGCACGAAGACCAGGAGGATCCAGGTGAGTGGGAGGATGACCACAACGAAGGGGACACCGACCAGCATCCAGTCGGCGAAGCCGACCTCCCGGCCGAGCGAACCACGGATGAACTCGGCGGCGATGCCGTTGGGCGGCGAGCCGATGAGCGTGCCGATGCCGCCGATCGAGGCGGCGTAGGCGATGCCGAGAAGCAGACACAGGGCGAACCGGCTCCGATGCGGCGAATCGTGGTCGATTTCGTCCGAGCACTTCGCCGCCAGCGTGATGACGCTGCTCGCAATCGGCAGCATCATCGCCGCGGTGGCCGTGTTCGACACCCACATGCTCAGGCCGGCGGTCACCAGCATGAAGCCGCCGACCATCCCCGCCGCCGTGGTGCCGGTGAAGCGGAGGCAGGTGAGCGCAATGCGGCGGTCGAGCGACCATCGCTGCATGGCGCCCGCCAGCATGAAGCCGCCGAGGAACAGGAAGATGAGGTCGTTGGCGTACGGGGCCGCGGCGTCCTTCATGGTGGCAATGCCCAGGACGGGGAAGACGGCCACGGGCAAGAGGGCGGTCGCCGAGATGTCGACCGCCTCCGTGAGCCACCAGATGCCCATCCACGCCATCGCGGCCAACGTGGCACGCCCGGCCGGATTGAACGTCTGCTCGATCCCCGACGCGTCCACATAGGTCGTTGGGAGCAGGCGGTGCAGCGCCAGAGCGACCGCAGGGCCGCCGACCAGGGCGACGAGCCGCAGCCACGAGACGCGGGCCTCGTTGGCAGGGGTCATCCGGTCAATGTACCGACCGCTGCGCCGGGCATGCGGCGGCTACCATCTCGACTCCCCATCCCGGCCGTCCCGCCACCTCGCATCATGCCCCTGCTCACCGTCTCCAATCTCCGTCATGCCTACGGCACCCATCTGGTTCTCGACGGGGCGACCTTCTCCCTCGAGCCGGGCGAGAAGGTCGGACTCGTGGGCCGCAACGGATGCGGCAAGAGCACGCTGATGCGCATCATCGAGGGGGTGCTGAAGCCGGACTCCGGTTCGGTTCAGCTCCAGCGGAACGCCCGCGCCGGCTACCTCAGCCAAGAGCCGCGATTCGATCCCGAGGAGACGTTGCGCGAGGCCGCCGAAGGCGCGTTTGCGGAGCTGCACGAGGCCCACCGCCAGCTTCACCGCGTCTTCGACGACATGGCGACCGCGGAGGGCGACGCCTTGGATCGGCTGCTGCGACGGCAAGCGGATCTCGAACATCGCGTGGAGACGCTCGGCGGATACGCCATCGACCACCGGATCGACGCCACGTTGCACGGCCTGGGGCTCACGGACGAGCAATTCGCGTTGCCGACCCGTTCGCTCTCGGGCGGTCAGCGGGGCCGGCTGGGTCTCGCCCGGCTTCTCCTCGAGGAGCCGGACCTGCTTCTGCTGGACGAGCCGACCAATCACCTCGACATCGCCGGTCGGGAGTGGCTCGAGACGTTCCTCGCCGAGGAGTACCACGGCGCCGTGCTGGTGGTGAGCCACGACCGGTGGCTGCTCGACCGCGTGGTCAGCCGCATCATCGAAGTCGATCGCGGATCGACGCGAGAGTATCCCGGCAACTACCACAAGTTCATCGAACTGCGGCGCGAACGTCAGCTCACGCAAGCCCGCGACTTCGAGAAGCAGATGGACCGTGTGAAGTCCGAGCAGGCGTTCATCCTGCGCTACAAGGCCGGCCAACGGGCGAAACAGGCTCGCGGCCGTGCTTCCCGCCTGGAGCGGTTCAAGGCCGGCATGGACGAGCGGCCCGTCGAACTCGAGGTGATGAACCTGCGGCTCCCCAAGCCGCCGCGGGTTGGCGATTCGGTCGTGTTCGTCGAGGGACTCTCGAAGCGCTACGGCGACAATGTGTTGTTCGAAGGACTCGATCTCCGGATCGCGCCGGGCGACCGCATCGGGATCATCGGTCCCAACGGCGCCGGCAAGACCACCCTGGTGCGAGCGATGCTGGGCGAAGTGGAGGCCGACGAGGGAAAGATCCGCCTGAGCGCGCGGGCCAGCGTCGGCTACCTGCGCCAAACCCACGAGAACCTCGATCCCGACCTGACGGTCTGGGAGTATCTCCAGCGGGTGATCATCGGCGTCGATGGCGGCGCGAAGGCGAGCGAGCAGCAGGCCCGCGACCTCGCGGGGGCGTTCCTGTTCTCAGGGCAGGATCAGGAGAAGACAATCGGCGTGCTCTCGGGCGGCGAGAAGATGCGCATGGTTCTGGCGGGACTCATGGCCAGCGCCAAGAACCTCATCGTCCTCGACGAGCCGACGAACCATCTCGACATCCCGTCCGCCGAGCGCCTTGAGCAGACGTTGGCCAAGGATCCCGACGACGGCGGCTACGAGGGGGCGCTCCTGCTGATCAGCCACGATCGTGCGCTGCTGGAGGCGACCTGCGATCGACTGGTCGTGCTCGATGGACATGGCGGCATCCGGGTGTTCGAGGGACGCTTCAGCGACTGGCACGAGCAGGAGGACACGCGGAAACGAGCCGCCGATCTGGCGTCCAAGGCGGCGTCGGAGGCCGAAGCCAAGCGCCGGGCCGCGGAAAACGCCAAGCAACCGGCGTCGAAGCCGAAGGGCGGCGCCGACCGGAAGGCGGACCCGCTCGCGCAGCTCTCGCTTCAGCAGCTCGAGCAGCGCATTGAGAAGGGGCAGGCGCGGATCCAGGCGATCGATCGTGAGATGGTCGATCCGAAGGTGTACAGCGACGGCCGGAAGGTGGGGAAGCTCCAAGCGGAGCGCGACAAGCTGATGGGCGAACTCGAGCCCCTCGAGTTCGAGTGGGCCCGGAGGGCGGACTTGTGAGCGCGGGGTAGGCGTGGGGACGGTGGGCGCGTGGCGTGCCGAGTCGCGCGTGCGCACGACGGGGTATCAGGTGTCAGGTATCAGGGAGCGCGGGGTTGGCGTGGGGACGGTGAGCGGTTGGTGCGCCGAATCGCGCGTGTGGACGACGGGGTATCAGGTATCAGGTATCAGGTGAGGGGCGCAGTTGCACGTCGAGTGCTGGCAGCGCGCGACGAACCCGTCCGCGCAGGCCCTTGGCGCTCTCCGTCCCGCGCGCCCCAACACCTGATACCCCCACCCCACGCCTTCGAACGCCACGCGTTGCCCAACCCAAGCGCCGCGCTCAACGTCCCCACGCGTCCTGCCACCTGATACCCCCACCCCACGCCTTCGGACGCTCCGCGTTGCCCAACACGCGCAAACCGCCCTCTGTCCCCACGCGCACACTCATCCCTCCCCGGCCCGCAGAGCGGCTCGGACGCGCTCCCGGACGTCGGCGGGAAGCGCTGGCTCGGCGGACACGTTTTCGCCCATCTTGCGGACGGCACGGGCGAGTAGGCGCAGTTGGGCCTGAAAGCGTCGGCAGGGTCGGCAGTAGAGGAGGTGGACGATCACCAGCACTCGAGAACGCCAAGGAAGCGGCTCGTCCTGAGCTCTCGAGAGTAGACCGGTGACGTGCCGACAGATGGCCATGAGCGACTAGTTTCCCCTGCGGGGCCGTGGTTTGGCAAGAGTGCCCTCCAAGCAATCCCGCAAGGCCGCCCTGGCTCGGTGGAGAATCTGCCACATGTTGGTCGCACTGGTGCCGTAGTCCTGACACAGCCGTTCGACCGGCATGCCGTGCCGCTCGCGGAGGAGGAAGGTCTCCGCCATCCGGGGCGGCAGGCGATCGAGACAGTGCTGAAGACCGGCAAGCACCTCTTCCCGTTCCGCCAGCGAAGCGGGCAGCCGCCGGGGGAACCGCCGCCAGCTTCCGGAGTCGGTGAACAGCTCCTCGACCTTCTCGGCCGTCAGTCGCTCCGCCGCCTCGAGGCCCGCAACCGTCTGTTCGAGGGATCGGCCGGCCCGGCGCCAGTGATCGAGAAGCTTGTTCCGCAGGATGCCGAAGAGCCACGTGCGAACCGACGATCGACCTTCGAATCGGTCGGGGTCGGCGATCGCGGCCAGGAGTGTCTCCTGAAGGAGGTCCTCGGCAAGGGCCGCGTCGCGCACCCGCCGCATCGCGTACGCGTACAGCGCGGCGCCGTGCTCGTCGAGCCACCGATCGGCCTCGACGGCACTCCCGGAGGGTTGGGCGGGTGGTGTCGGCACGAATGGGAGGATAGGCCGACCGCGGCGGTCGCCAGCGGAACGCGCTCGCCTCCCTTGGCGTTCGACTGCTAGCAGCCCGTTGAAGAAGTGCTCCGTCGGCGAGAGCGCGGCATCGCGGCCCAGGCCAAGGAGCCGTGGCGCTGCGTTATCCCCGGAGATACCGCGAGCCG
>JAGQOG010000096.1 GCA_020427695.1 Phycisphaerales bacterium | reverse complement strand
GTCGCCATCGTGCTCTTGACTTCCGCCGACTCCCCCTCCTCCGCAGAGTTTCCGCCTTGAGGCATGTGCGTCCGGGCCTCGGCCAGCACTTGCTTCGCCTCCACCGAGTTGGCGTCGACTTGTTCGACATACATTCTCGCGAGCGCCTCTGCCTCTCCCCACTTCTTATCCTTGAGATAGACCACAGCCGCGGCGAGCGCGCGTCGGCGACTGGTCTCTCCCGACGGATCGGCCATTCCCAGTTGTTTGTAGCGCTGTTTCGCGACCTCCCAGTTCTTGGTCGCCGCCGCGGTGATGAACGCGCGGTCAAGGATCAGCACCGGGGCCAGTCGGCCGGTCGGCACCTGGGCCACGTACGCCTCGAACTTCTCCGACGCCGACTGCAGCTTGTCCTCCATGAAGAGCACGTTGCCCTGGGCCAGGAGGAGGAGGGGTTCGTCCTCGCGGTTGTCCGACAGGAGCTTCATCGTGTCGTAAACCCGCTTGGCGTCCTTGATCCGATCGGCAACGGCATCCTTGTTCCCCGCGGCCAGGGCGTCATCCCACTGCGCGACGAGGGCTTCGATCTGCACCGAGCACGCCGCGACCTGCCGGTCGCGCTGAAGCAACGCGTCGATCCCGAAGGGCAGGGGCTTGCTGTCGATCACCGTCTGCGCCTCGGTGATCGCCTCGTCATACTTGTTCTCGCGCACGAGGACGTCCGCCAGCTCGACCCGCACCACGAGATCGTCCGGATGCCGATCGAGGTACTTGCGATAGATCGACGCCATCTCTTCCAGCACGGCAGTCATGGCGCTCTTCGCCGACGCCGGAGGACTGCCCCGGCGCGTCGCGGTGAGGACCACCGGTTCGGCCTCGAGGAGCACCCAGCGGTCCTCGACCGGTCGGAGGGCGTCGAGCAGGGCGAGGACCGCGGCGTTGAGGTCGGCACTGAGTTCCGCCTCGGCTTCCGGCGAGAGGTTCGCACCTGGCATCGCTCGCTCAGACTGAAGCAGGCGCCGCGCCGCCAGCGTGCGCAGGCGCGGTCCCTTGCCCTCGGTGGCCTCGAGACCGGCCTTGAGGTACACCTCGCCCTGGTCCCGCTGCACGGTCGCTTCCTGGGTCCGGCCGGCCAAGCGCAGCCGCTCCGCCTCGTCGAACGCCTGCCAGGCGAGAAGCGAATACGCCTCGTCGGGATACTGCTTGGCGGCGACCTCGAGGTCGCCCGGCTCGTTGGTCTTCCGGTCGCGAACCGCCTGGTCGCGTTCCACCGCCGTCGGTAGCACGGCGCCGAACTTCGCGAAGCTCTTGCGGATGACGGCCACGCCACGCTCGAGCCGGCCGCGCAGGTAGTCGGGGTCGGAAGTGCTGCCACGATCCTCCAGCGCCGTCACCATCCGATCCGCCTGGGCCCGCAGGCGGTCCCACGCGGCGCCGACGTCGCCCTCCTCCGCGTAGGCCCGCCAGTACTCCAAGAGCGGCAGGTAGTTCGCACCCTTCCCCGGATCGAGGCTGGCCCGCCGATCCTGGATGCCCTCGAAGGTGCGCATCAGGTTCTCGGTGTCGGCGCGGTTCTTCGGCTCGATCTTCACCAGCGCCGCCTGCATCTTGTTGAGGTAGTCCGGGTTTCCCGGCTTCTTCGACACGGCGCGTCCGTAGGCACCCAACGCGTCGCGGTAGTCGCCGGACTGCATGAGCGCATCGCCCGCCTTGATGTGGCGCTCGGCGTCCGCTCGCATGCGCAGGACGGCGAGACCGCCGACGACGGCGACGGCGGCGACCACGACGACGGCCAGGATGAGGGCGAAACGAGTGTTGAAACGTGCAGCCATGGTGATCAGGACCCCGTGGAGGTGCTGTTGGTGACCGGCTCCGTCGTCGCGACCGACTCGATCTCGGGCCAGTCCGGGAGACGGAGCATCAGGTAGGGCAGGAGGTGGGAGAGGAGATCGGAGGTCTGGGCGGCGAAGTGGTCGAGGCGATTGGGATCGTCCGCCGACACCGGCATGCTGAACTGCACCTTGCAGTAGTACGCAAAGCGTTCGTTCTTCTCAAAGGCCAGCGACTGCACCGCGAGGGCACTGGGCGTGGCCCGGCCGTTGGCGATGAAGAGGTAGCCGCCGACCAGGCGCATATCCGGGTTGGCGTCGTTCTGGAACTCCGTCGTGCGAAGCTGGAGATCGCCCTGCGGGAGGTGCACCGGAACGGACCCGCGGAGGAGGTCGTTGACCTGCGTCTCGTAGTACGGCTCGCCGGTGGCGCGGTTGGGGGGAGCCGTCGAGGTTCGCCACGCCGATCGGTCAACGTCCAGCGGCAGCACCTCGACCTGCTCGGTCATCGTCATGCCCCCCGCGACCCAGCAGCGCTCCGGGACGTGCGGAACCGCGTCGATCACCCCGGTGTAGTAGGCGAGGTGGAGTTGGATGGCGCCCTTCGAGACATCGCCGTCGATGGCGTACAGCCGGTTGAGGTACTGCGACGTCCCGAGTTCCTCCACCACGGCCTCGGGCATGATGGTGTCGGCGCCGACCTGCTGCCAGTCGCCAAGACGGCTGGGAATCCCGGCGAACGGGCCCCGCAGCGGAACGGGCTCCTTGCGCAGGTAGATGTTGAGCTGCTTCACCACCGCGCGCAAGCCCACGCCCGACGCCCCCATCAGGACGATCGCGGTGACCATGGCGAACTTGGCGGATCGGTCGAACTGCATGGGCGGTCTACGCGGGCGACGCGCTCCTTTCGTCGATCACGAGATTGCGCAGGATCCACATGAGCCCGAGGTAGAGGAGGAACGCCGGCACCAGCCAGAGCAGCCCGATCATGGTGTGGAACTCCCCGGCGGCGAACTCGACATCGAAGAGGCTCAGCACGCCAAGCGTGACCACCCGCAGCATGTTGACGAAGATCGCCACCGGAATGCCCAGCAGCACCAGGACTACCCGCTGCCAGACCCGAGGCAGTCCGGTGTAGGCGATGGCGACCCCCAAGGCCAGGAATGCGACGAGCATGCGCATGCCCGAACACGCCTCGGCGATGTTCAGCGGCTTCGAGACGCCGTTGTGGTGGATGGTCAGCGTGTTGCCGCTCCGGTCCGTGTCCACGCCGATCACATTGAGGATCACATGGCTCCCCGCCGCCGCGATGTCCTGCATCCGGAACGTGACGATGTTCATGAGCCGCTCGGAGATCGTTTGGCCGAAGACCACGAGATAGGCCAGCGGAAAGAGCAGGATCAGGAACGCCCGCCATCCGAGGAGCAGGATGATGAGGCCGGCGAGCGTGACGGCGAAACCGGCGCCGCGGAGGTTGTGGTGCGCCAACGGCTGCGGCCCGAAGACGCACAGCAAGTACCAGAACACGCCGACCAGGACGAGGATCAGGCCCGGCCACGCGGTGCGGAAGGGCTTCGCAACGAGCCGCTCCCGGTCCATCCACGCGAAGTAGCCCGCGATGAAGGGGATGACCAGCGTGTGTCCCCAGTCGGCCGGGCGGTGATATGCCCACCGGACTTGGGCCGCGAGAAAGTCCCAGAACACCCAGACCATGAGGGTCGTAAGAACCACCGCCCCGACGGCCATGAACCGCGGGGACGTGCCCGTGTCCCGCACCACAGCGCGGGGAACGGTCGTGGTCAGATCTTGCGACACGCTCGACATGCTCCGTTCAATCGACCAAGTGCGGTCGGGCGTTGACCAAGGTCCGAATTGGTCCCGTCGCCCGCGCCGCCACCGGGTCCTCTCTCGATCGGCGGGCTCTCCCTACGGTGGTCCGCCCCTGATCGGTTCGGCGGGATGTGGCACCCGGTCCAAAACAACAGGGTACGAAGGGATGGCTATGGTTGCCGCCACCCGCACGCTGTCGAAAGGTCCTATAACCGCTCTCCCATCTGGCAGGCTGCCCGGACGTGCGGGGACGGGTGGGAACAGGCAATGCGGTCGGGATGCGGCCGGTTGCGGTCTCGGACCGCTCCGGTGAGCGCCTACTGGTTGCCGACGTTCGTGGGCGGCGCACCGAAGACGTCGTTTCCGAAGTTCCGGTCGAGGAGGAACCCGAAGCCGTAGGTCATGCGGAAGCCGTTTCGGATCACGGCCAGCGGCTGGGCGATCCAGTTGGTGCCGATGATGATGCTGTCGTTGGGCTTCAGGAAGAAGTCCGGCTCGGTGCGCTTGCGGATCGCCGCCAGGTTCACGCGGACGGTCGCTTCGCGAGCGTCGCCGATCATGCGGGTGAGATCGACCCGCTCGGGAATGGCGATCGGACCCAAGCCTCCTGCGGCCGAAACCAGCCGGCTCAACGTCAGCGGCCCTGTCGTCGGCAGGCTGTAGACGCCTGGTCGCAGGATCTCGCCGTCGATGTACACCACGCCGATGTCCGGGGGCTGCACGTAGATCCGGTCGTTGGGCCGGATCACGATGTTGAGGCTGGGATCGCCGCGCACCAACTCGTCGTAGTTGATCTCGATGATCCGTCCCGCGAACATCGCCCTTTCGGTCTCGTCGGTGGTCGGCGGAGCTCCCACTCCCGCGCCCCCCTCGACGCGAACCCATTCGTTCTTCGCCATGTCGAAGACGAACGAGTCGGCCGGCGATCGACCGCCGGGCCCACCCATTGCGATTCCGCTTCCGGTCGCCACCGGCGCGCCGGCGGCGGGCGGAGCGGGCTTGGGCGGCACGCGATCGGACACGCGCACCGGCTGGAGATCGTCGATATCAACCGCAGGTCGCCCGTCCTGAGCCAAGGCGCCAGGCCGGGGCGCGGCGGAGTCGCCGCCGTCGGGCATCTTCCGGATGAGATCCTCGATGTCGACCGGTTGGTCTGGCGGTGGCGTGGTCGGCGTGCTCGGGGCGGCCCCCGGCTCCTGCCGATGGAGCCAAGGCGCCGACACGCCCTCGTCGAGCACGGTGTTCCGGATGACGAAGACAAACCGCGTCGTTTCCGGGGCGCCGCCGGCCAGTGCCAAGGCGTCGGTCAGTCGAAGGTCGGGGCGGGACAGCGTGTACACGCCCGTACCCGAGATCCCGCCACTCATGGTGAATTGCAGGCTGCGGCCCTGCTCGAGTCCCACGCTCACATTCGGTGTTCGGATCAGGGGAAGGAGCCGCTCGGCGATCGAGTCCTGAAGCTCCTGGAGCGTCAAGCCCGCGGCGGGCACATCGCCCAGGGTCGGCAGGCGGATGAACCCCGACTGGTCGATGATCCTGAGGTTCGAGGTCATCTCGCGCTCGCGCAGGAGCTCGAAGATGTCCACGCGCACCGCATCGCCCGGGGCCAGGCGGTACTGCACATCCTGAGGAACAAGGTCGGCCGGCGTTGGCGGCGTGGCGGAGGCCCAGGCTCCGGAGTCGCGCTCGATCACATCGATACGGGTCAGGATGGGGATCGAGGTTGGGGTGGTCGAGAAGGAACCGGTGACGCTCGGATCGAAGAACGAATCGACGTTGCAGCCGGCCAACCCGCTGGAGAGCCCGACCACCAGCGCAACACCTGCGCCGCACCGTGCTGCTCGTTCGAGGCGTCGCCGGACCCTTTGCATGCGCATGATCTCCACCGTCATCGTTCGAACCGGGAGCCGTCCGACGCCATCGCGGCGGGATCGACGCCCCGGAACGAATGGGAAAGGTACTGCAACCGGCGGAATCCGTCCAAGCTCATCCGATCCTCCATCGACCGCGCGGGCCGCGCCGGTTGAGGAAACTCGCGGATGGCGTCAAGGCGTCGCGGGCTCGGACTTCCATGCCCGAATGTCAATCGTCCATTGGCCGGGATCGGGAGGCTCGATCGAGAGAAGCGCCACATCGTCGGCGGCGAGCCCGGCGTTCGCGACCGCCTTGGAAAGTCGAACGATCTTCCGGTTGCCCTCGATCCCCGTGGCATCGACGGCGACGGGCATGAAGGTCGCTCGGTCGTAGTAGAGGTCGATTTGGGCGAAATCGCGGGCGGCTTCGGTTCCGGGCTTCGGCACGAGCCGCAGTCCGTGGAGCGTGTTCGGATCGAGGGAGGCCAGGAGCTTGGCGGTGGGCGCTGGCGCGAATGCAGCGACGAAGCGGGCCCGAACATCCTCGGCCGCTTGGCCGATCGGCAGCGGGAACGGGCCCTCGCCAACCTTCAGCGGATCGAATCGCTGGTCGGGCGGAACCACCTGCCGCTTGATGAACTGCTTCCGTTGCACGTCGACGTCGCACATCCAGCTCCCCGAGAAGACGTACCGGTGCTCGTCCCGCTCGGTTCGCCCGGCCCCGTCAACATACTGGTCGAAGACAAACGCCAGGCGGCGGCCGGCGGAAGGATCCATCTCGAACACCAGGCGCCCGAACTGGCGCTCGGACGTGTCGAGCAGGGCGTCGAACGTCTCGTACACCAGGTTCGCGTGGTAGTCGCGGATGTCCCGATCGGCATGCTCCAGCTTGGCCAGGAGGTCGTCGAGCGAGAGCTCGCCGTCTTCGGCAGCCGACTTGGATTCGCCGGAGGCGGGCTCGCCGGGCGGCTTCGCGCCGGCGTCCGCCCCGCTCGGCGGCGGCCCGAGCGAAGTCGCCAGGAAGGGTCCCGTGGGCTCCGACGCAGCGCCGGCGGCAAAGGACAGCAATGGCGGTCCCTCAAGGAGCAACGGGAGGGTCGCGAGAACGGTGCAGACGATGGTCATGGACACTCCCCAGCTACGACCTGGGATTGGGGTTGGATCGGGAGAATGAACCTGCATGATCGCAGATCATTTCCTTGGCGACTGGGGCGACTGGGGCGACTGGGGCGGCCGGGTCGGCTGGCCGCGTGTGGCCGCATCGGGCCGGCCGCGAGCAGGATAGGGGCCGAGCCTTCGGACCGTGTGTTGGCGGACCGTGTGTTGGCGGACCGCGTGTTGGCCATGGATCGAGGTTTCGGGATCCCGATCGTGCGAACGGAGTTGCGTGCAGGCACCGCCTGGTTCCGTCATCATGTCGGCATGACCGCTCTCACCCCTCAGCGACTGGACGATGGACGCGAGCTCCTCGACTCGGGATCGCCTTGGGAAGCCAGAATGGGCTATAGCCGTGCGGTTCGCGCCGGAGCGTTCGTCCTCGTGGCCGGGTGCGTGGGAATCCTCCCCGACGGGACCTACCCCCGCGACCTGGCCGGCCAGACCGCCCGGTGCTTGGAGCGCATCGAGGAGGCGTTGGTCGCATTCGGGTGCT
>JAGQOG010000095.1 GCA_020427695.1 Phycisphaerales bacterium | reverse complement strand
TGGGTACTCGCCGGGCGGGAGGATCCCATCTGCGGTGAAGTCGGGCAGCTCGATCATTTGGTCCCCCAGAGCGGTCAAACTTGACATATACGTATAGTTATACGTAATTGTCCACCCAATTGCTTCTCGAATCAAGAATGAGGAAGGTGCCGAGCTGTAGGACGACTCGGTGGCGAAGCGCTCTCGGACCATTGACACGCACGGTCGGTGGCGGCACTCCGTGGGGTGCGAGTCGGCCCCTGGGGACTCTCAGCGGGATTCCACTTGACGGCCGTCCGATCGAACGGTATATTCTGAAACAACAGAAATCACCGAACTGCCATGCACGCACTCTCCGCCATCGAAGAAAAGTTCGTCCTCCACTGGGGCGAGATGGGCACCCGCTGGGGCGTCAACCGCACGGTCGCCCAGATCCACGCCCTGCTCTACCTCTCGGAGCGGCCGCTCAACGCCGAGGACATTGCGACCACGCTGGCCGTTGCCCGATCGAACGTCTCCACGAGCCTCAAGGAGCTGCAGAGTTGGGGGATCGTGCGCGTCGTGCACGTGATGGGCGACCGACGCGACCACTTCGAGAGCCTGGTCGACGTGTGGCAGATGTTCCTCATCATCCTCGACGAGCGCAAGCGGCGCGAAATCGATCCGACCCTGCGCGTGTTGCGCGAGTGCCTGGCGGAGTCGGGGAAGTCCGACGCCCATGCTCGCGAGCGCATCGCGGCCATGCTCGGGTTCTTCGAGACCATGTCGACGTGGTACCACCAGTTCCGGCGCCTCCCACAGGCCGCCATGATCAAGTTCTTCAAGCTCGGCTCGCGGGCCGGGAAGGCGCTCGGGATCACGACCTGAGTCGATCCTGTGGACTCCTCGGCGTTCTTGTTCGCCCTTCTATTTCTGTAATGACAGAAACAACAGACATCTACGAAATCAGGCAGCGGTGGTCGAGCTGGTTCAGGACCCACCGCGGATCCCGCACGTCGTTCGTCACCCCCAGTTCTCGATTCCTTCGATCCCCAAGGAGCACCCCGTGTACACCGAAGCCACCTACCTCGTTTATCTCCTCGTCAGCATCGTCCTGACGGTGTGGGTCGCCCGGACCTTGCATCGCAATGGCCGGGCGTTCCTGATCGACGCTTTCCATGGGAACGACGCGCTGGCCGATTCCGTGAACCACCTGCTCGTGGTCGGGTTCTACCTGCTGAACATCGGCTTCGTCGCCCTGGCGCTCCGCTACGGCGACAAGCCTCGCGATCTCCAAGGGGCGATCGAGATCCTGAGCACGAAGGTCGGCGTGGTCCTTCTCGTCCTCGGGCTCCTCCACTTCGTGAACCTCGCGACCTTCACCCGGATGCGCCGCAGCGCCATGTGGCAGAAGTCGCTGCTCGGCCCGACGACCGCCAAGGGATCGGCACCGCCGACGAGCATGCCTCATGCCTGAACGCCGATCGTTCACCGACGGTCGGGATCGTCCGTTGAAGCTACGGGTTCGCCGAAAACTCCCGGCCCATGGCGCTCAGATGGCCGAACATCTCGTCGAACGTGCCGTGCACTTCGGCATGCCGGAGCGGGGCCACGCGCTCGATGATGACCTCCTTCGCGTCGGGATGGTCGTGGAGGATCGCCATGGTGTCGGCGATGTACGCGTCGAGCGGCATGGCGCGAGGATCGGTCGCCTGGTGCTCGCCCGTCAGACGGGTCTGGACGTACGGAGGCACGAGCTCGATCACCTCCACGCTCGTGTCCCGGAGCTGCTCGCGGAGGGAGAGGGTGTAGGAGTGCAAGGCCGCCTTGGTCGCGTTGTAGGTCGGTGTCGCCGCCAACGGCACGAAGGCCAGGCCGGACGTCACGTTCATCACCGTTGCTCGAGGCTGCTGTGCGAGGTGGGGGATCAGGGCCGCGGTCAGACGAATGGGTCCGAGCAGATTCGTGGCGATGATCGCCTCGACGCCCGCCAGGTCGTGGCGCGTAACGTCCTCGATCCGCATGACGCCCGCGTTGTTGATCAGGACGTTGAGCGCGGGAAACCGCTCCGCGACCTCGTGGGCAAAGCGGTGGACGTCCGCCGGCTCCGTGACGTCCAGCGTCATCGCGTGCAGGTCGGGATTGGCGGCCGTGGCTTCGTCGAGCGTGCGCTGGCTGCGACCGGCGATGACGACGGTGTTGCCGAGGGCGTGAAACGCATCGGCGAGCCCGCGTCCGATGCCGCTTCCGCCGCCGGTGATGAGGATGGTGTTGTCGTGGAGTTGCATGAGAGACCTCAAAGGGGAGCGCAGTCTAGACCCGGGCCACCCACGGCCCGGCGTTCGTCGGTCCGATCCTGGACGTGCTCAATCGCGTCGTGACACGCCGACTCGATCCGAGCCGGGGGCATGAGATCGCCGGTGGAGAGCCGACGGATCGCCGAAGGCTTTCGATTGGCCGCGGCAAAACCTTTCAAATGGCCGAGGTCAAACCTTGCAATTAGCCGAGATCCGGGGTTGCGATTGGCCGGTGGCTTCCGGACCCCTCTACCCCCGCTTCACTGAGGCCCGACTCCTCGAGGCTCTGGAAGACTCGCCAATCGTGCTCGTCCATGGACCGCGTCAATCTGGCAAGACCACCTTGGCACAGCAATCGGCTGAGCCGACTGATCAAGACGCCGAAACTGCATCTCGGCGACACCGGCCTTGCGTCTGCTCTGCTCGGTGTGGATCCGATCGCGCTAGGGGCCGATCGTCCGTTGTTGGGACAGTTGCTCGAGACCTTCGTGTTCCAAGAGCTTCAGCGTCAAGCCAGCTGGAGCGAGGAGCGGCTGACGTTCTTCCACTTCCGGGACAAGGACGGCGCGGAAGTCGACATTGTCATTGAGCGTGGGGCACAGGCACTCGCTGGTGTGGAAGTCAAGTTGGGGGCCACCGTCACAACTGCCGATTTCCGCGGTTTGCGAAAGCTACGCGATGCGGCCAGCAAACGATGGACGGCGGGCGTCGTGCTGTACGACGGCGAGACGATCGCGAGCTTTGGGGATGGACTCTACGCTGTCCCGGTGCGTGCAATGTGGGAGTCGGTGTAATCGCGAGATGCCTGGGATTGGCGAGCGGCCGAGACATGGATCAAGGGGACGCGGTACGCGATGGCAACGTGGGACAAGCTTCCCGTCCATCGTGTTGCTCTTGGCCCGCCGCGGCTGCAGGATTCGCCTGAGGAGATCCAGGCACAGGCAATCAATCCACGATTCAGGCCATCAGCGTCTACTGTCCCACGCCGCCAACAGCGTTCCAAGATCCGCGCCGTCCACCTGGCCGTCGCCGTTGAGATCGGCGGGGCAACCGCCGCACGGGCCCCAGCTCCCGAGCAGGATCCCGAGGTCGGCGCCGTCCACGTCGCCGTCGCCGTCGAGATCCGGGGTCGCCACCGGCGGCGCCGGGAGCTCGTACGCGCCGACGTCCACTCGTGCCCCGCCGCGACCGTCGCCGTCGGCAACGCGCGGGTTTCCGTCGAGATCCACGTCCGCAAGGCCGTCGATCAGGGCGTCGAGACCGGCATCCACGCACGGACTGCCCTCGGCCAGACGCACGTCGTCGTCGGCGGTCCCCAGGATGTCGTCGGCGCCGCCGGCATCCACGAAGTCCGGCGCGAGGGCGAACGAGCCCTCGCCGGCGATCGTCCCGTCGAACGACTGGACATCGCAGGAATCCGCGGTGACGACGGCGTTGCCGCTCTGGAAGAGGATGCCGCCGAGACCAGGCGCGAAGACGGGCTGGTTGCCCCAGACAATCGTGTTCTCAAGATGCAGTCCGGCGCCGTCGCCCAGGACGGCGAACGTCGGCCACGCCAGGTGCTCGATGCCGATCGTGTTGTGGGCGACAGTGCAGTTGGTCAACCGAGCGACGCCGCCGAACGTGCACAGCATGGCGCCGTTGTTGCCCACGAAGCGGCAGTTGATGAAGTGCGGCTCGAACGGCGAGGGCGGGCCGTCCAGATCTCCGCCGTCCACGTACACGCCGCCGCCGCCGTCGGCCTGCCCCTCGTTGCCGACGAAATCGCAGTCGCGGATCGTGGCGTCGACCGACCTGAGATACATCCCGCCACCCCCGGCGACGGTCGTGTTGCCATGGAAGATCGAACGCTCGACGAGGGCCGTCCCCTTCCAGGCGTTGATGCCGATGCCCGAGGCGGATCCGACCAAGCCGCTGTTGGCCACGAAAGCACAGTCGCTGACGGTCAGCGTGCAGGGAAGGGCGGTCGCGAAGAGCGAGCCGCTGAAGATTCCGGCGCCATTGCCGCCGATGTTGGCGTCGAACTGGCACGATGCGAACGTCCAACTCGCACCGTCCGTGTGCTGTACCGCCCCTCCCACGAGGTCGCCCTTGTTCTGAGAGAACGTGCAGGCGGTGATCGTCCCCGATCCGCCAAACATCGCCGCACCGCCTCCGCCCCAGTTGGCGTAGTTGAACCGAAACACGCAGTGCGCGATGGTCGGGGAGGAGGACATCGCGAGCAAACCGCCTCCGGACCCCTTCTCGATGCCGCCGCCGTCGGCGCGGCCGCGCTCGATGACGAATCCATCGACTACGGCAGTGGGCCCAACCCCTTCGGCGCGGACCACGTGCTCGACGTTGTCGACGACCGATCCGGAGCTCGTGTCGTCGTCGTTGAGATCTCCGGTCAGGATCGTGGGATTCGCTGTGGGGTCGCGCTCCTCTGCACTGCGCTCCACGCCAACGAAGCCGCCCAGGAGCGCAACGCCATCCTCGAGCATGAACGTTGACGAGGGCGGGCCGCCCGCCGGCGCAGGTGCGTAGACGCCGCTGGCGACCCAGATCGAGATCGGGCCAGACGACCCGGTTGCCGCGGCGAGTGCCGCTTGGAGTCCGTTGCGACCTGAGAACGCGTTCTCCCACGAGGTTCCGTCGCCGGCACCACCGATCACACCGGCGTTGACATAGAGAACGGTCGCTTCGTCGGTCGGTGCCGGTGTCGCCCCGACGGAGCCCGTGCATGCGAGGGCGAGGCACGCAGCGCATGCCGTCCGGTTCCCCGGCCGATGGACGGCCCGATCGATCCAGATGCTCATGCTCCTGCCTCCGTCGCTCCGGGGCGAACGCGCCCTCGGGTCGTTGTTTCCTGCGCACTTCGTCGAGCGGCCCTCGGACCGCTGCTCCGCGCAATCCATGGACGTCCAACTACTCCCACGCCGCGAGCAGGATGCCCAGGTCGGCGCCGTTGACGGCTCCATCGCCGTCGAGATCGGCCGCGCAGCCGCCGCAGCGTCCCCAGGCGCCAAGCAGGATCCCGAGGTCGGCGCCGTTCACGGCGCCGTCGCCATCGAGGTCGGCGCTCGGCGCTGGCGCGCCGGCGCCGAGCGTTCCGTCGGCGTCTATACGCTGTGCGACCACATTCGCATCGACCCCGGCAGCGCTGCGGGTCCAGACCACCGCCAAGGCACCCTCCGATGGCGCACCATCGCCTGCGACCGGTCCGGGGTTCGGCGTCACGCTCACGCCGTGCGCAGGCACCGCGTCGGAGAGGATCCAGGGATCGCCGACGATCGTGCCCGTCGGATCGACCCGGTGCACCATCACCGCCGGCACGAGGGGCGGGTTCGTCGGGTCGCTGACGGCGAGGGCGAGATGGTCGTCGATGAGGGTGCCGTCGAACCACTTGGCGGACGTCGTCGGGGAGATGTCGGTCACGCCGACGCCGTTGTCTCCCCAGAGACGCGTGCCGCTGGCGTCCAAGCGCTGGGCGCGGAGCTCCTGGGTGGCGAAGCCGCCATCGCGCCAGGCGAGGAGATACGCGCCATCGCCCGGGTCGCGCACCGCGACGACGTCGAACTGTCGGGTCTGGTCGAGCGAAACGGGCCGGCCCTCCGGCTCGAACGCGAACGCCCCGTCGGGTGCGATGCGCTGCACGCGAATCGGTACGATCGTCTGAGCGCTCTCGGCGCCCTGCGTCCAGGCAACGAGGACGCCGCCGAGACCGTCCGCGATCGCCGTCGGGTTGGTGTGTCGCGACGAGCCCGGCTGGGGGCCGGTGACCACGATCGGTTGCGCCCAGGCGACCGCCCCGTCGGAAGTCACCCGCGCGACGCGAATCGTGCGGGTGTAGGTGACGGGCTCGTCCCAGACGACGAACGAATCGCCCGACACGGTCACCACCAGGTTGACAATTCGCTTGCTCGTTCCGGTCTGCGTGACGATGGTGGCGGGCGCGGGCCAGACCGGATCGCCGGAGGGATCGAGACGGGTGACGAAGAGCGTCGAACCCGAGTGCCAACCGACGAGGACATCGCCGTCGGGGAGGCTCTCGATCGCACCGATGACGCCCGATGCAGTCTCCGAGACGACCACGCCTGCGCCCCACGGTGTCGATCCGTCGGATGCGACTCGAATGATGGGCCGGTTGGCGAGCGGTCCGCCGCTGCTGTTCACGGCGTCGTCAACGGCACTGACCACGATCGAATTGTCGGGGCACGTCGTGGCCCGCGTCGCCCGGACGACGCAGTCGCTGGCGCTGAAAGGGGCGATTCCGGACGGGTCGAGGAGCGTGCCGTCGAGATCGATGCGCTGAACCCGCAGCGACGACTCGAGGCACTGCTTGTCGATCCACGACACCCATACCGCGCCATCGGGCGTCACGACCGTCGAGTGCTTGGCCTGGCCCAGGTTCTGGGTGTACCCGAGGACGAGCGGGGACGACGGCTCGGTCGGCCACTCGGCCGACGCGGCCGGCACGGCGACCTGGGACAACCCGGCGACCAGGAGAGCGACCCGGTGCAGGACGCGCGGTCGCCGACGGTGGACAGTGTTGAACTGGGCCATTGATCGTGCTCCTCGTTTGCGGACGGCAGCGGCACGCCAGGCCGCACGCGGTTCCCGAAGAAGCACTATGACGGAACGAGCCTGGCGCAACAAGACACTTGTCGTCGATCGCGGTGGTCCCCGGCTCCTCTTGGTTCGAGGGCACCGGCCGCTGTTCCCCGAAGCGAGGGGTAGGATTCCCGCACCATGGGCGGGGTACGGCAGCAGATGGACCGGAGAAGCGAGGCGGCGGGCGCACGTGCGTTCACGCAGGCGTCCTCCTGCTGAGTGCGAGCGCCGGTGGCCATCGCGATGAGAGTCTCCTGCCCCAACTGTGACACGGCGCTCGGAGCGCCCGACTGGAACGTGGCGACGGACGTGGCCGCGTGCCCGAAGTGCAACGAGGTCTTCGCGCTCTCGTCGATCGTGTCCGCTGGCGGCGGGTTGGATGACTTCGATATCCACCAGCCACCCAAGGGGGCGACTTTCGACGAGCATGGGACGGGCTGGAGGATCACGGCGTCGACCCGATCGCCGGCGGCCTTCTTCCTGGTTCCGTTCATGTGCGTGTGGTCGGGGTTCTCGTTGGGCGGCATCTACGGATCACAGATCGCAAGCGGTCAGTTCAGCCTCGGCATGTCTCTGTTCGGAATCCCGTTCGTGCTGGGCACGCTGCTGTTCGGGTCGATCGCCGTCATGAGCGTCTGCGGGCGCATCGTCGTGTCCATCGATCACAGCGACGGCCGCGTCTTCGCGGGAGTCGGTCCGATCGGCTGGACACGGAGGTTCGACTGGCGGTCAATCACGTCGGTCGAAGAGAACAGCAGCGGGTACCACGCTTCGGGCAGTACGGGTCTCGTGATCGCGCTGGTCGGGCAGTCCCGTCTCAAGTTCGGCAGCATGTTGTCCGACCCCCGGAGGTTCTACGTGCTCCAAGGGCTCCGAGTGCTCCTCGCGGCGCGCGGCACATGATGCGATGTCGGGTCGTGCACATGACGCCGCACGATGTGCGGTCGCTGCCGGAGCCGAGACCCAAGCAATGGACGTGGTGAACATGGGCCAACGAGCCTCACAAGGTCCAGGTCAGTCCGGCTGGCGGCGCGACGGGCCGCGCTTCGCACTCGTGGCGTGGGTGATCGCAACCCTCGCACTGACGATCGCGGTGACGATCGCCCTGGCCGCCGTGGCGACGATCGCCACGGCGCGGGCCGCCATAGGTGGAGTGCGGTCGGGGGTGCAGCTCGAGGTCATTGCCAAGGAGGCGATCGGATCGGGCGCCGCTCCCTGGATCATGGTGATCGCCTCGCAGGCGGTGCTCCTTGCCTGCGCCTGGCTCGCCTGTCGCGTGCTGGGGAAGCCCGCACGCGAGCGCCTCGGCCTGGTCGCCACCAACCTGGGACCCCTGCCGGCGACGATCCTGCTGGTGGCCACGACCGCGCCGTTCGCCCTCGGGATCGTGGCGGCCTGGCTGGTCGAACGCGTCGTTGGCTCGCCAAATGGCGAGGCGATCGGCCTTCAGAGGATGTGGTACGAGGGCTCGCGTCTTGAGAGCGCAGGATGGATCGTGCTGATCGCACTCCTGCCTGGATTCGCGGAGGAAGTCTTCTACCGGGGGTTTCTCCAGCGCGGGCTGCTGCTTCGGTGGAAGCCAACCGCCTCGATCGCCACGAGCAGCCTGCTCTTCGCCGTGGTCCATGGGGATCCGGTGTCGGCCGCGGCGGTCTTCCCGCTTGGCCTTTGGCTCGGTGTGGTCGCGTGGCGCTGCGGATCCGTGGTCATGACCTTCGCCATGCACGCGGGCATCAACGGATTGTGGACCGCGGGGATGATGATCTTGCACCGTGCTCCGGCGAGTGAATCGATCCTCGTCGGGATCGCCCTCGCCGCGACGGTGGTTGGGGTCGTTGCCTTCCCCTGGGCGATGGCCATTCTGCGCCGACAGCCTGGCGACATTCCGAGCGCAAGCGGTACGTGCGCGCCGGCGCGGCGCCCGCTGCGGCTGCTGCCGCGGGTTGCCTTCGCGGTCTTGGGCGCGGGCGTGCTCTCGTTGCTTCTCGTGCCCGCGGGGACCGCCCAACCCGCACCGGACGCCGTCGCCGAACGCTCGGTGCCGTCATACGACGAACTCGAGGCGAACGCGACGGAGTCGATCGTGTGTCGAGCGATGGGCGACGGGGGCGCGGCCGAGTTCCTCCTCAGGCCCGGAATCGGTGTGCGTGTCACGCTTCCACCCAATCGTCTCGGGATCAACACGGCGATCGTCATGCTCGACGATACTGGGGCAACGGTGTGGCTCGCCTACGCTGGAGAGCGGAGTGGCAAGGGCGGCGCCCGTCGGCCGGCGGGCATCGTCGAGCAACTCGCCGCGGGCGACCCCACGGTGCTCTCCATGACACTCTCGCCGGGACCGCCGCCCGTCAGGGTTCGATTGACACTTGAGGAGGACGAGGCAGGAATGGTCGCTGCGTTCGAGCAGGCGACGGCGAAGGGCTGGGCCCGGCGCGGACGAGACGAGTCCATCATCTGCACCACGCGGAAGCGGTGATCCGCTTCCGCCATGACTCAGTCCCCGTTCCCGATCCGTTGTCGCCACTCCGCGACCTTCTCCGCCCGCTCCGCCTTGGGTTCCGCGGCGTTCCATGCCTCGTAGAGCCGGACAAGCTGCTGTGCAGCCCGCCGGGCCAGACCGGGCATCGATCGCCGCGGTGCGAGCGCGTCGTACGCCTGGAGAAGATGGTCCTCGGCGTCGGGGAAGTCCGCGCGGCGGACGAGCACCTCGCCCAGGAGCAGGTGCGCTTGACCCTGGCGCAGGCCGATGCGGTCGGCATCGTCGTTCTCCATGGCCAGCACCGCCCGCGCCATCCGCTCGGCCTCGTCGTCGTCGCCACGGCCGAGGGCGAATCGGCCCAACTGCATGCGGCACTCCGCGCCGCGCCATCCGCGAGCGTCGTCCAGTTCGACGAGGATCGCGAGGGCCTCGCGCATGGTTCGCTCGCCCTCCGACGCGTCGTCGGTTCGCCCGACGGCGCCGCCGAGCACCATCAGGTACTCGGCAAAGCGGGCGCTGCGGGGACCGAAGGTCGTGCGCGCCGCGGGCTCCCAGTCGCGCAGGAGCCGGGCGGCGTCTTCGCGCCGATCGGCGTGCTCGTACAGCCAGTGCAGGCTCGTGACGACACGCAGGATGTCCGGATGGTTGTCGCCGTAGATCTGCCGGCCCAGCTCGAGCGCCTGGAGGTAGGTCGCCTCGGCTTCCTGCGGCTGACCCTTTACGTGCAGTTCGTCGGCGAGCCGGATCAGCGTCCGGAGCGTGACCGGGTGCTTCGGCCCCAACGTCTCCCGGTCGAGCTCAAGCTCCTCGCGAAGCAGTTCGAGGCCGCGAACGCCGCCGAGACGGTGGGTCTCGATCGCCAGGCGGACGCGGGCGGTCCGGGGATCGCCGGCGCCAAACCGATCGATCGCTCGCGCCAGGGCGCCGCCATGCAGCGCCTCCACTCGTTCGGGGTCGTCCAACTCGGACAGGGCGCCGGCCAGGTCGAGCATCACGGTCGGGATGTCGTCGCCCGCCGAGTCGGGCGCCGCCTCCAGGATGGCGAGCGCTTCCTCGAGTCGAGCCGCCGAGCCGCCAGGATCGCCCCGGGTCCGCGCGAGGCGCCCGAGCGCCGCCAGGGATCGCGCCGTCTCCGGGTGGCTTCGGCCGTGGACGCGCTCGTTGAGAGCGAGCGACGCCTCGAGTTGTCGCGCGGCGGCGTCGAGTTGGCCGAGACCGAG
>JAGQOG010000094.1 GCA_020427695.1 Phycisphaerales bacterium | reverse complement strand
TTCGGCGGCGACGGGCCTGGCGACGGTGGAGGGTCCGGCGGCTCCGGAGGCGGATCGGGCGGCGGATCGGGCGGCGGGCCCGGCGGCGGATTCCGCGGCCGGAAAGTGACGACCTGCTCGTTCTGCGGCAAGACGTCTCGAGAGGTCGGGCCGATGGTCGAGGGCCCCAACGACGTCTTCATCTGCTCCAACTGCACGGACCTGTGCCAGAACATCTTCCGTCAGGAGAAGCGGCGCGTCAGCAGTTCCCGTCCGGCGTTCACCAGCATTCCTTCGCCACGGCAGATCCGGGAGTTCCTCGACCAGTACGTCATCGGACAAGAGCACGCGAAGAAGTCGCTCGCGGTGGCGGTGCACAATCACTACAAGCGGCTCACGCAGATCGACAACGAGGATTCGCCCGTCGAGCTCGACAAGTCGAACGTACTCCTCATCGGACCGACCGGCACCGGCAAGACGCTTCTCGCCCGCACGCTCGCCCGGATCCTCAACGTGCCGTTCGCCATCGGCGACGCGACCACGTTGACCGAAGCCGGATACGTCGGCGAGGACGTCGAGAACCTGCTGCTCAAGCTGCTTCAGTCGGCGGACTACGACCTGGAGAACGCCCAGCGCGGGATCATCTACATCGACGAGATCGACAAGATCGGCAAGACCAGCCACAACGTGTCGATCACGCGCGACGTGAGCGGCGAGGGGGTGCAGCAGTCGCTGCTCAAGATGCTCGAAGGCACGGTCGCCAATGTGCCTCCCCAGGGCGGACGGAAGCACCCGGAGCAGCAGTACATCCAGATGGACACCACGCATGTGCTGTTCATCTGCGGCGGCTCCTTCGTCGGCATCGACGACATCATCCGACGCCGATTGGGCCGCCGTCGCATCGGCTTCGCCGCCGATCTCGGACCAGCCTCGCACGAGGAGGAGCTGGGCCGGGTCCTCGCCCAGGTGCAGCCGGAGGACGTACTCGAGTTCGGCATGATTCCGGAGCTGGTCGGGCGCCTGCCCGTCATCACGCCCCTCATGCCGCTGACCCGCGAAGCCATGATCCAGATCCTCACGGAACCGAAGAACGCGCTGGTCCGCCAGTACCAGTTCATGTTCCGTCTCGAGGGAGCGGAGCTCGAGTTTGCCCCGAGCGCGCTCGCCGCCATCGCCGAGAAGGCTCTCAAGAGGGAAACCGGTGCCCGGGCGCTGCGGGCGGTGATGGACGAGATGATGCTCGAAATGATGTACGAGCTTCCGGAGCGCGACAACACGAACACCACCTACATCCTCGACGAGGAGGCCGTCAACAAGGGTCGCCGGCTGGCAGACCTGGCCCGCCGCAAGACGAAGGAGAGCGCCTAGCGCCTTCCGCCCACCCCGATCCGCTCGACGACCCAAGGCGCCGGTCTCCGACCGGCGCCTTGTTCATCGTCCTGGCGCCGCTCGGACATTCACGCATCCGGCAACGGTCCCGTTCGCACTTGCCGTTCCATCGGCGCCGGATTGCTCGGGCGCTGGACACGCACTTGTGCTCGGGCCCCGGACACGCACGTGCGCCCTGCGGATGGACACGCACTCGCCGGTCTTCCTGCGTCGAGCCGACCGCCGGGGACCGCGCAGCCCAGCAACGGAAGCTCAGCCTGCAACGTGGCGATCGCGAGGCCGGTGGTCCGCACGGCTCCGGTGCCGAGGGGATTGCCGACGGGATCGCCGACGGGATCATCGAAACGGCCTTGCCCTGTCGCACGTTCCGGTGAACCGTGCGGTGAATTCACCTCACGCTTCGGATCGCCGTCAACGTCCGCTATGTTGTGGCGAGTGGAGCTCCATCGCGTCAGGCGCCTGCGAACGCGTGGCCGCAGATGCCCCCGACACTGGGCTGGACGGTGCGTTCGGGGCTCCTTCCGAGGGTTCGCCTGTCGGTTGCGGCGTGTCCGTTCCCCGCAGGCCTTGAGGACTGCGCCTGTGCATGGTGCAGCGGGGGTTCTTCTTACCATGGCCATTCCGCGCTCGAGGACCGTCGACGAATCCGTCTCCGGCATCTACCACTGCATGTCGCGCTGCGTCCGTCAGGCCCATCTGCTCGCCACAGGCCCCGACGGAGCGATCGACGATCGGCGCCGAGCGTGGGTCGTGTCGCGGGTGCGACTTCTCACCTCGGCGTTCGCCATCGACTGCGTCTCGCTCGCGGTGATGAGCAACCATCTCCATCTCCTTCTGCGCACCCTGCCGGAGGTTGTGGACGCCTGGTCCGATGCCGAAGTGGCGTACCGCTGGCTGCTTGTCCGTCCTCCCATCGCACTCCGGAAGCGCCTTGGCATCCCTCCTCACCTGCCGCCGCAGCGGGAGGAGATCATGCGACTCCTCATGAATCCCTTTGAGATAGAGAAGCGCCGTCGTCGCATGTCGTCGCTCTCCTGGTTCATGAAGGAGCTCAAGGAGTGGCTTGCTCGCCGCGCCAATCGCGAGGACGGCAGGACCGGAGCATTCTGGGAGGAGCGATTCCGGAGCTACCGCGTCCACGACGAGGTCGGAATCCTGCTTTGTTCCGTCTACATCGACCTGAATCCCGTGCGGGCCGGGCTCGGCAACGATCCCCTCGCCACACGACACACGTCGCCCGAAGAGCACATGCGGCGACTCGACCGGGAACTGTGGCGCGAGGTGGCCCTTGCCCCCGAGTCGAACGGGCGGTGCGACCGCGGTGCGAGATTGGAGTCGTTCCTCGCGACGTTCGACGATGCGCTCTTCGAACCGGCGATCCCCGCTCGCCGCGAACCGTACGGAACCGCCGACAGCCTGATGGGACCCTGCGATGCCACCTTCGGACCGCTCGTCGCCGACGGCGGGTTTTCGGTCAAGCATCGCCGGACTCCACCTGCCGTCGCACTTCTCCCGCTCAGTCTCGGGGACTACTTCCGCCGCTTGCTGGAAGTGGCCCAGCGCCTCCTGGCGGAGCCCGTCGATTCGAACCAGCCGAACGTCCACGAGTCCGACGCGGCCGATGCGGGCAACACCGTCGGGCGGACCAACGCCGCCGCCGACGGTGAAGAGGCTGGAGGCCCCCTCGAACGCCTCGCCCGCCTGCTTGACGAAGGCGACCTGGCATCGCTCGATGCGGCACTGGCCGCGACACTCCGCGGCGCGACGCTCCGAGGCGGCGCGATCGGCACCGCCCGCAGCCTCGCCGAGGAGGCCCGGAGGCGAGGCGTCCGCCGTGTGGCTCTGGCCCTCTCGTAGTCGCCCGCGATGCCGCAGAGGGTTCGATCTTGGGGACCGCCTACCCTCACCGCGGCCCGGAGGTACGGCTTGCGGCATCCGTGGGATCGACCCTCTCGAGCGTCGCCCGCTCACGATCCACCACGAGCCGCAGTCCGTCCGGCCATCTGATGATGGCCTGCGCACGATCGGAAACCACAACGGAGGCCGCGTCGGCCAACTGACGTTGGTCGAGGCGATCTGCAACAGCTGGCGCCAGTCGGACCGCAGCACGCTGGAGCAACATGGCAACCACGCCGGTTCCTAGGGAACGCAGCTCCATCCGATCCCAGCCACGATCGTCGACGGCCACGCGATCCAGCGTCCGGTTCAGGAACTCGACTGCCGATGCGACGGCACTCGCCGTGCCGACGGATCGCCGGGCCGCTCCTGGCCACATCGACTCGAGCGTCGGGATGACCTCGGCTCGAAGCCGCCCGCGCACGGTTCGTCGGTCGGTGTTTCCAGGATCGCTGCACCAATCCACGCCCGCAGCCGTGCAAACGGCTTCGGCGTCCGCCTTCCGCAGTCCCATCATGGGCCGGATCAGCGCCACGCCGGGACGCAGCGGCCGCCGCCACGGCATTCCCCGCAGTCCGTTCGGCCCCGCACCGCGGCAGACCGCCATGATCAGGGTCTCGAGCTGATCCTCCGCATGGTGAGCCGTGGCGACGGCTGACGCCCCTGCCACTGCCGCCGCCTCGCCCAAGGCCTTGTACCGCAAACGCCGCGCATTCGCCGCAACGCTCCCATCGAGACGGTCGGGGTAGACGTCGATCCGCTCGAACGGCACAGACACGGCCGAGCACAGATCGGCGACGGCCGTCGCCTCGCCGTCCGCCTCGGCGCGAAGGTGATGGTGGACATGCACGGCACGGACCCGAACGACATAGCCACGCCGGCGATGCCGCCGAGCGATGGCGGTCAGCAGGAGGAGCAGTGCGACCGAGTCCGGGCCTCCGCTCACCGCGGCCACAATGGTTGTGCCCGACGACACCTGACAGGATCGCGCCAACGCCCTCCGCACCGTCGCCACCGCCCGATGGCGAACCAGTTCGATCGGAAGTTCGTCGGGTGACGATCGCATCGCGCCCGCTCGGGGTGAACGCTCCACCGGTGTCCACATCCCAGCCATGGTACCGGAGCCGCGCTCATGCCTTCCCGGGCCACCGAGTCGCTGGGCGCTCCTGGGCTCACGACCGTTCCAAGTCCGTTCGATCCCTCGTCCGACCACGCGGAATGCCCGGTCTTCGATCCCTCCCAGTCGCTCGCGGACCAGATTCGAACGCGGGCCGACCAGGGGCACGCCGCCGTCGAGATCGCGCGACATCTCGAGGCCGAGACGAGCACGATCCGGTCGATCTTCGCGCTTCAGGGCCGATCAACCGCCGACATGGAATCAGGCGAGGGCTGACCTCGCTCGCGTGCGTCATGTGCTCCGACTCTTGGCGCAGATCGAGGGGGCCGTCGGCCAGACCGCCGGACAGCAACAGTGCGTGTCCGGTCGGCTCGGAGGTGCGTGTCCGGCGGCTGGGGTCGGCCGAGAAGTGCGTGTCCGGTCGGCTCACGAGAAGTGCGTGTCCGGTCGGCTCACGGTCGGCTCAGACGTGCGTGTCCGGATCGACATCGGGACGCGCGCCCGTCAGTTCGTGTCGCCGTCCGGATCCGCCGCAACCTCCGCCATTGGTTCGCCCAGGCGCACCCGGATGCTCCCGTTCGACGATCGCAGGCTCGAGCGAGGGCCCGTCTCGTCGAAGACGAGCGACATCTGACCCCGCGACGTGCTGCTGCGGATCGCACTCGTTCCGCCCCCCCCGTACGACACCGTGCCGTTCGAGGTCCTCGCCTCGAGCGTTCCCACGCCAGGACCTGCCGTTTCCACCGTGATCCCTCCGTTGCTCGTGCGGATCGAGAGCGGCCATCCGGCGTTGATGGCCACCACGCTCCCGTTGGAGGTGGTGACGGTCGTTCCGCCGGTCGTGTTGCGGACGCGCACCGCACCGTTGCTGGTGTCGATGGTCGCCGGGCCACCGATGTCCGTCACCTCCACCCCACCATTCGATGTGCTGACGTGCACCGGCCCCGACACGCCGCCGATGCGCACGCCTCCGTTGCTGCTCCGAGCGACGACCTCGGCCGTGTCGGGCACGATGATCCGAATGGACGCCGAGTCGCGGCTGGTTCCCGGGGTGGGGAATGCCGGACGAACCACCAGGGCCCCGTTCGACTCGCGTGTCGTCGTGACCGCGGTGGCGGCAAGGCGCTCCTCCGCCTGCTCCTCGGTCGCGCCGCCC
>JAGQOG010000093.1 GCA_020427695.1 Phycisphaerales bacterium | reverse complement strand
TTCCGGCCCACGCGATCGAGAATCTGGAGCATGCGCAGCTCCGCGAGCCAGAAGTGCTCGTTGGCCGACTCGGTGCAGCCGGCGGCGATGCGCTTGTAGAGCGCCATCGCCTCGGCCAGGCACTCTTCGCCGCCCAGCGCGAACAGGCACTCGGCCCGGCCTTCAAGCGCCTCCAGGGCGTCGGGCTGCGCACGAAGCACCCGGTCGAACGCGGCCAGGGCGGCGGCGGGCTGTCCGGCGGCGAGACGCGACTCCGCCGCCAGGCGCTGGAGCTGGAGATCGAGCAGCTGGTCTTCCGGACGTGTGCGCGGGTCGGCCAGCAGGCCTTCGAGCGCCGCGGCGAGCGGCGCCATCTGCTCCCGCGCCAGGGCATCGGCCTCGTCGTCGCGCAGCGCCGCAAGCAGCTCGTGGTGCTGGACGGCCAGGGTCCGCAGCAGCGCCGCGGCCACCGCCCACGCCCGTTGCGGCGCCGCCACCGCATACGCGGCCACCACGGCCGTGGCATCCTCTGGCCGGCCCAGCGCTTGAAGGGCCGCGATGCGCAGGCGCAACGACTCCGCAACCACCGGCGGGGGCGATGCCCGGTCCGCGATCGACTCGAGCGTCGCGAGGGCGTCCTCCGCCCGACCCGAGCGCAGTTCGGCCTCCGCTTGGAACACCAGCGCCCGAACCTCCAATTCGTGTTGGCGGTCAAGCATGGACGGATCGGCCGTGTCGCCGCGGCGCGCCGCGCCCACGGCGCGAACGGCTGCCGCGAGCGCCGCGTTCCACGCCTGCACCGCCGGTGGCCCGGAGGCGCCGATCGCCTTGTCGCGGGCCGCCGCCGCCGCCAGGAAGGCCGCTTCCACCTGCCAGGACGGGTCCGACTCCACCTGACCCGCGAGGCGCATCGCCACGTCGAGCTGACCCGCTTCCAGCGCCGCTCGCGCCGCCTCGCAACGCCAGCGGTCGATGCTCGCGACGGGCGGGGTGTGTCCGAGAACGGCGGCAAGCGCCTGGTCTCGGATGACCAGGTTCTCGGCGCCGGGCGAACGGCGGGCAAGATCCACGGCCAGACCGGCGGCGAACTCGAGCGCCTCGCCCGCTTCCGGCAGGCGTGCCGCGCGGTCGCACGCGCCGACGAGTTCGCGCACGGTCTCGGCCGCGACCTCGCCCTTGGCGGCTTGGATCCGAGCCGTGGTGGCGGTCGCCAGGAGCCGATCCAGGTCCGTGAGCGACGCTTCCTGAAGTGCCCGCACCAGCGCCGCCTCGGCCCGGGCGCGAAGCGGCTCGTCGACCGATGGGCGATCCGCGACCGCCACCGCGACCAGCACGCTGGCATCGATTCGGTCCGGTCGATCGAGCGCCGCGTCGCTCAAGCGCTGGAGAACCGCCGCCCGGACGCCCGAACGTGCGGTGGCCTCGGCGCGCTCGATCAGGGCCTCGAACGTCGCATACGCCCTTGCCTCCTCGAGCGGTGCGGTCTGCTCCGCCAACCGCAGGCGAAGCTCGGCCATGAGAAGCGCGGCGAACAGCCCGCCGCGTTCCGTCTCGTCCCGCTCGATCCGGCCCAGGTGGCGCAGTGCTGCCGCCGCGCCTTCCCGCACCGCCGTGCACTCGACGAGCAGCATGTCGGCACGGATGCGATCGAGCGGCGTCGCGCTGGGATCGACGGCCAGGTCAGCCGCGACGACGGCCGCTTCGTCTCCTTGTCCAAGCCGGAGCAGCGCCAGTGCCTGGGCCGCTCGTGCAGCGTTGCGCGACGTGCCGGAGAGGCGCCGCGCCAACTCGGCGAGTCGCGGTGCCGCTCCTCGCCGCAGCTCCGACGACGGGTCGCCCGAGACCGCCCACTCCGCCACCAGCACATCGGCGACCGCTTGCAGCAGGGGAATCCGCCACGCCAGTTCCGTCTCGACCAACCGACTTCGCTGCCGCCGCCGGGCTGGATCCCGATCGGGCGCATCACCGAGGCGGTCGACCGAGTCGCCGGCGACGACGCGTGCGGTCGCCGCGAGCGACTGGGCCTCGACCGCGGCTTGGGCAAGCCGATGGCGCGTGGCGGGCGCCGCGGTGCCGTGCGTGGCGCGCAGATCGTTGCCGTCGAGCGGGATGGCGACGAACAGGAGGTCCTCGGCCTGGTCGGCCATCCAGATCGCCTGTCGCGGATCCTCGTTCGCCGCCTCGATCAGCGCGGCCCGAGCGTCAAGGAGCTGAGCCACGGAGGCCGTACGCTCCGCCGGCGTGCGTTCGGGGTCGGTGGCCTCGACGCGGAGGAGTTCGACGTCGATCCGCCGTGGCCGGAGGTCGTCTTCCGTCGGTGTGGTCGCGAGCTGCTCCAACAGCGGACGCAGCCGGAGATCGCCCAAGCCGCGCACGAACGCCTCGTCGTCCAACCGCTGTTCCAGGCTCTGTGCCGAACAACGTCCACCCAGCCACAGCAGCGCTGCGGTCAGGAGGATCGGGCCATGGCGCCAACGCGGGCTCATGAGGTCGGTACGAACTGTACGTTCACGTAGCCCGCCCGGACGGCGGTGCTGAACGCCTCCACGGCGTGCTCCCACCCCGTATCCGGATCCGGCGCCACCAGGATCGGATGGTCCCGCGGGAACAGGCCGCTGCCCTCGTCGCGGATCAGGTTGCGCTGCAGGAACGCCAGGAGCTCCTCGAACGTCGTGGGCTGCGGCCATGGTCCGGTCAGGTCGAGCGCGTAGTCCTCCGGTTCCGGGCCGGTCGTGTGCACCCCGATCCGCACGGGATCCCTCTCGAGCTCGAAGGGATCGTCCGGAGCTCCGCTCCCGAGCCGTTGCGGAAGGTCGAGCCGGTAGATCTCCTCGGTGACCACGAAGTCGGTCGCGACCATGAAGTAGATCAGCAGCAGGAACACGACGTCGATCATCGGCGTCATGTTGACGCCGAGCGTGCCGCCGGGGCCGCGTCGGATCGTTCGACTGGAACCTGCGGTTCGCGCGGCCACAGCTCAGTCCTTCCGCTCCACCACGAGGTTCACGCGGGGCAGCACGCCGGCCGCCTGCGCCGCCTCGGTGACGCTTCGCATCACCGGCTCGATCGAGCGGTACCGTATCCGCCGGTCCGCGCGGAGGTTCATGCGCACGGCGGGGTTCTCGCGGTACTGCCGCTCGAGCTCCTGCCGCAGGCTGGCGAACCCGTCCGGATCGGCGGGGAAGTCGTCCCCGCCCACTCGGATCGCCGCCACCGCGCCGTCCTCCGCGGGCACGACGTTGATCACGGTGCGCTGCTCGTCGCGCTGGCGCATGGTGGCGGGGTCGCGCGGCCGCGGAAGGTCCATCCGGACGCGTTGCCGGTCCGTGATCTGCGACACCAGGACGAAGAACACGATGAGCAGGAACGTCATGTCGATCATCGGCGTCAGGTTCGCCGTCACCGACGCGGGGCCTCGCGGATGGACGACGCTGCGCACTCAGCTCTCTCCACCGGACTTCGCCGCGGCCCGGGCACGGAGCATGTTGAGCAGATCCTCCGCCTGGAGCGTGGCCTCGCCGGTGAGTTCGTCGATGCGATTGCGAATCAGGGCGTACGCCGAGAGCGCCGGGATGGCAACCACCAGTCCCCAGAACGTCGTGATCAGAGCCGTGCCGATGCCCGCGGCGAGCAGCACGGGATCGGCGTTCCCGCCCGAGGCGACGATCGAGCGGAAGGCCAGGATCATGCCGTACACGGTGCCGAACAGGCCGATCATGGGGGAGACCTGGCCGAGCACGTTGAGGTGCTCGACGCGTCGCAGCATCCGGAGGGTCAGCTCGTCGGAGGTCTCCTCGACGCGCCGGACGATCGCCGAGAGTCCAAGGCTTGCTTCGCCGAGTCCCGCGTGGAGCACGCGGCTGAAGAAGCTTCCCTCCCGCGCCGTGAGCTCGATCGCTTCGCGGAACTTGCCCTGGCTCATGAGCCGGCGGACCTCGCTCACGACGCCCTCGGGTGCGATCGCCCGGCGCTGGTGGACCAGGAAGAGGTTGCCGATCAGTCCGATGTTCCCGACCGACAGCAGCAGCAGCAGCCAGATGATGCCGCTGCCGATCCATTCGATCGAGCGCGTGCCGCCCGCGTCGTAGCTCCAGGACACGAAGAACGCCGAAGCGAATCCGTCCGCGACCGTGGTCTCCGCGGCGGCCGATGGCGCCAGCAGCAGCGCCGCGCACGCCGCGATCGCGATGGAAGGTCGGATGGACCGGACGGCGGCGCCAGGGAGGAACGGCTTCGTGGTGGCAGACACGGGAGCTACCTTACCGCCGAACGGGCGGATCATGGGCCACGTCGCGATCCCACTCGCGGCGCAGCGCCTCGCCGCGGCGAAGAAGGGCTTGGTTTCCCTGCCCCCGTGCCACCGCCATCGCCTCTTGTCGCAGGCGTTCGGCGGCCGCCGCATCGCCGAGCGGACCGTGGAGGATCGACGCCGTTTCGAAGAGCGATTCCGCGGTCTGCGGAGCGCCGGGAAAGAGGAGCGCCTGCCGCATGAACATCAAGGCCGCGCTCTCGGGCCGGCCGGCGTGCGACAGCGCGGTGCCGTACTGGAAGAGGAACTGCGCCAGGTCCCGACGTCCCGGCTCCGCCGCGATCCCCTCGCACGCCTGCACCGCCTCCGACCATCGGCGCTCGTCGAGCAGCCGTTGCACCGCGCCGGGGGAGGCAACGCTGGACTTCGGATTCCGGGGCGGCGGCTCGGCGATCGGTCGGGATGCCGCGGCCAGCGGAACGGCCAGCGGGACCGTCAGCGCGACGAAGAACGCGCTGCGCAGGATCGCGGCGCGGACGGTCATGGCGTCGCTCCCGGAAGATCGGCACGGGAGATGAACCGGTAGCCATCGGGGCCGCCATGGCGTTCGGCGATGCGTCGCAGCGTCTGCAGAGGATCGTCGTCCAGGAACTGGACGCACTGGATCTGCGTGCGGCGCTGGCCGGACATCGGATCCACCGGGTTCAGGTGGTCGAGCAGCTCCAGCAGCCGCGACTGCTCGATTTCGAACTGGCCCGAGCCGGTGATGTTGTTGCTCAGGACGAAGACCACGTCCGGACGCAGCCGCAGCGCATCCTCGATCGCCTTCAGCGGATTGCTGCGCCCGTTGGGGATCACGTTGTCGCGGATCCAACGGATCGCCTTCGCCTGTTCCGCCGGTCGCGCCGGCGTCAACCTGTCGCGCGGGGGAACCGCCAACGACTGGTTGCGCTGAAAGAAGATGATGGCGAACTCCTGTTGGGGCACCATCGAACGCAACGATCGGGCGAGTTCGTCGATCACCACGGGCAACGCGCCGATCATCGAACCGCTGGCATCGACGACGTACACGACCTTCTGCGCGTTGCTCGCCCGGAGCCCGGCGAACGTCGCCGGCACCTGGACCGGGATCGGCGTCGCCGGCGCGGCCGCCGCTCCCCCGGTTGGTGGTGCGAGCGCGAGGACGGGATCGTCCTGGGGGGCCAGAGCGTCCGCGAGCGGATGTTCGAGCGGATCGGGCAGGGCCTCCTCGCCCACGGGCAGCGGCATGCCGCTGGCCTCCCCGAGGGGTCGGACCGGGTCGTGAGCCAAGGCATGGAAGTCGGCGATCACGAGCACCGGGTCCGGTGTCTCGCGCAACTGCACCATGGTGTAGGTGACGGCGATGGCGATGGCGATCACGCCGATATGGAGCATGATCGAGACGACCCACGGCGTGATCGCACGCACGCGACGCTCCGTCTCGCTCTCCGAACCAAGCCGCGCGAGGTCGCCAACGGGTGCGGCTCGGCGCAGGGCCGGGCGAACTGCGGGCGTGGTGGTTCGGGCCTTGTCCATGGCGGAAACGGCGTGCCAACCCCCCAAGGATACGGTGGCCGGCCGCGGATTCCCCACCGTGGCGGCCGATGCAGACCGGTCAGTCGAGCGCCGGCTTGGCCCGACCGAAGATGGCACGGTCGAGGCTGGCTCCACCGGGCCCGGCCAGGGCCACACCGATCGCCAGGACCAGGAGCGACAACTGGAGGGCAGCCGCCAGGAAGGTCTCCGGCGGCAACGCGAAGGGCGAGGTCGTTCGCAGAACCGGGAGCGAGGTGAAGTAGAAGGCGAACCCCATCACGATGGCAAGCCCGAGTCCCCAGATTCGGCTGAACAGTCCGACGATGAGCAAGCCGCCTCCGACAAGTTCCGTGGCCATCGTCGCCCAGCCCAGCCACGGAGCGTAGGGCAATCCGGATTCCTGGCACATGACGGTGATGCGGTGGAGCGATCGCGTGGTGACGCCGCCGGCGGGGGACTCCTCGGCGTCGGGAGTCGTGGGTGCGCTGGAAGTGCTCCCGTCCGCCTCGACCACCCCGGCGGCGCGCAGGGTCGCCGTCTCGGCGGGGGTGAAGTCGTGCTCGGTCATCAGCTTGTTCCACCCGGCGATGACGAACACCGCCCCGAGGACCAAGCGGGCGAGGAAGGGAACGAAGTTGGTCGCGCTGGACTGACTGAAGCTCATGGTGGGATGGGGCCGTGGGCGGGCCGCAACGCGGGAACGGGGGGATGCGGCTCTCGATCGTATAATCGCCGGATCGGCAGCGGGCGTGGCGGAACTGGCAGACGCGCGGGACTTAGGATCCCGTGGGGAAACCCGTGCAGGTTCGATTCCTGTCGCCCGCATTCTTCCGGGCCCTCCCTACCTTCGGCACGAGGACGACGAAACCCCTCGTTTTCGCACACCCCCGGAGGGGGCGGGGCGAGACTCCACGCTCGACTCCCGCAGCCCGCCCCTGCACTCGGGTCGTGCCGGATGCCAGCAATCCCGGCGGTTGCATCGTGGCGGATGTTTTTTTCCCCTCGGCGGGAACCGGCTTGTGCTGCTGCCCGAAGTCTCGGATGGTTGTCCGCTCGAGTCCTGCTCGGTCCGTGCGACGAGAAGGGCGAGGTCGGCAGCCACCTCGGACCGTCGGATCCCAGACCCTAGGGTGTCGCTTGCGATACGCCTCGGTCTGGCCTTCCGGTCCTCTTCCTCCACGCGGTTGGCGGGTCGACCCGCGCCGCTGGATCGGAGGTTCGAGCGCTGGTTGGATCGCTGGGAGTTCCGTGCTCACGGAAACGTCCCCGTCGCATCCACAGAGTCGGCTGGGCGTGCCGGACTCTGGCGGCGGGGTTTTTCTTTTTTGGCATCCGACCAGCGACGCCGCCGCGACCCCGTCGCATTGGCCACACCACCGCTTCGATACCATGCCTCGCTCATGACCGTGTCGAGGCCGAACGAATGTCCGCCGTGGTCCCCGTCGTCGTGGCAGGCGTACCCGACCACGCAGCAGCCGCCTTACCCCGATCCGGCCGCGTTGGAGGCGGTGGTGGGCGAGCTGTCTCGGTTGCCGCCGCTGGTCACCTCGTGGGAGGTCGAGTCGCTGAAGCGTCAACTGGCGGAAGCGGCGCAGGGCGAGCGCTTCCTGCTCCAGGGCGGCGACTGTGCCGAGAGTTTCGCGGCCTGCGAGAGTTCGGCGATTGCCGCCAAGCTCAAGATCCTTCTGCAAATGAGCCTCGCCCTGGTGCACGGGGCCCGGCGCCGCGTGATCCGGGTCGGTCGCTTCGCCGGCCAGTACGCCAAGCCGCGATCGTCGGAGTTGGAGGCGCGCGATGGCGTTGCGTTGCCGAGCTACCGCGGCGACATCGTGAATCGGCCGGGATTCACCGTGCGGGAGCGAACACCCGATCCGCAACTCATGCTGCGCGGCTACGAGCGGGCGGCGCTGACCCTCAACTTCATCCGCGCCCTGATCGACGGTGGATTCGCCGACCTGCACCACCCCGAGTACTGGGATCTCGACTGGGTGCGGCACTCCCCGCTGGCAACCGAGTACCAGCGCATGGTCGAGAGCATCGGCGAGTCGTTGCGGTTCATGGAGACGCTGGCGGGTCAGCAGGTCGGGCACATCAACCGGGTGGACTTCTTCACCAGCCACGAGGCACTCCTGCTGCCGTACGAACAGGCGCAGACCCGCCAGGTGCCGCACCGGACGGGGTGGTACAACCTCTCGACGCACTTCCCGTGGGTCGGCGTCCGCACCGCGCAACCCGACGGCGCGCACATCGAGTACCTGCGCGGCATCGCGAACCCAGTGGGGGTGAAGGTCGGACCCTCGACCTCGCCCGGTGCGCTGTTGGAGATCGCGGACCGGCTGGATCCGCAGCGGGAGCCCGGACGGCTCACGCTCATCCACCGCTTCGGCGCCCACAACATCGCCCGCTGCCTGCCGCCGTTGCTCGTGGCGGTGCGCGACGCCGGCCGCCGGTGTCTCTGGGTGTGCGATCCGATGCACGGGAACACGGAGACGGTCGCGGTGGCGGGCGTGCCGGAGGGCGTCAAGACCCGCAAGTTCAGCCACATCCTCGCGGAGCTCGAGCAGGCGTTCGAGATCCATCGCATCGCCGGCACCTACTTGGGCGGCGTTCACTTCGAGTTGACCGGCGAGAACGTCACGGAGTGCACCGGCGGCGCACGCGGCATCGCCGATGCGGACCTGACGCGTGCCTACCGCTCGCAGGTGGACCCGCGCCTCAACTACGAGCAGGCACTCGAAATGGCGCTGCTGATCGCGCGCCGCATGCGGGAGGGCGGGCGAACGTAGCCGTCGGGTCCGTGGCGTTCCGCCCGCACTCCGGTGGAGGCGACCGTCGATCCGCCGCCCACCGGGCATCCTTCTATACTGCCCGCCTATGCCAGCACGACGTCGAGTGGTCATCACGGGCCTGGGCCCGATCTCGGCCTTGGGGCCGGGCGTCGAGCCCCTTTGGACCGCGCTCGACAGCGGCCGGACCGCGTTGGGGCGCATCCGGCGATTCGATCCGTCCGGATTCCGGTGCCGGATCGGCGGCGAACTTCCCGCCGAGGCGTTCGACGTGCGGAGCGTGGTGCCCAAGAGCTACCGCAAGGCCACGAAGGTGATGGCCCGCGACATAGAACTTGCGGTGGGCGCCGCGGCCGCCGCCGTGGCCGACGCGGGCCTGGCGACCCGCGGCACCGACGCCGACGCTGCGCCGACCATCGATCCCAGCCGCATGGGATGCCACATCGGCGCCGGTCTGATCGCCGCCGAAACCGACGAACTCACCTCCGCCCTGGCAACCAGCCGAGGCGCGGACGGCTCCTTCGACATCGGCGACTGGGGCGTCAACGGCATGACGAAGCTCACGCCGCTCTGGATGCTGAAGTACCTCCCGAACATGCTGTCGTGCCATGTGACGATCATCCACGACTGCCAAGGGCCGTCGAACACGATCACCTGTGCCGAGGCGAGCAGCGGACTTTCGTTGGGCGAGTCGATGCGGGTGATCGAACGCGGCGATGCGGACGCGTGCCTCTCGGGTGGGGCCGAGAGCAAGCTCCACCTGATGGGCATGTTGCGACAGCACTTCGCCGAACGACTGGTGACGGAAGGCGACGACGCGGCTCAGGTGGCGGCGGTGCGTCCGTTCGATCCGGAGACGGGAGGCTCCGCCCTGGGTGAGGGGGGCGGAATCCTGGTCCTGGAAGCCGCCGAGTCCGCCCAGGCCCGGGGTCGGACGCCGATCGCCGAGCTGGCGGGATTCGCCGCCTCGCAGAACGAGTGCCCGGACACCGTTGGATTGGTGCCGCCGCCGCACGGAGCGTCCATCGCCGCCTGCATCGACCACGCGCTCGCCGATGCGGGCGTGTCGGCGGCCGATGTCGACGCCATTGTTCCGTTCGGCTCGGGCATTGCGGCGACCGACGTTGCCGAGGCGGCCGCGATCCGGTCGGTATTCGGCGCCCGGGCGGCCGCGATCCCGATCATGACGGTTGTTCCCTTCGTCGGGAATTGCTGCGCCGGCTCCGGCGCGCTCGCCGCCATCGTCGCGGCGAAGGCCATCCACGCTCAGCGTCTGCCCGCCCGCCTGAACAGCGTGTCGACGCCTGGTCTCGACGCCGTGGCGCGGCCGGCGACCGACGCGGTTCTCCGCCATGTTCTTGTCGTCAGCACCAGCTTCGGCGGACAGAACGCGGCCCTGGTCCTGCGGAGGTCGACATGAGTCGTTCGGGCCGGATCGTTGTCACCGGCATGGGGTGGGTCACGCCGTTGGGACACGACATCGACACCGTCTGGAGCGCCCTGATGGCGGGCGCGTCGGGCGTCGATCGCATCACCCGCTTCGACGCCCGCACCTTCCCGACCACGTTCGCGGCGGAGGTGCGCGACTTCGACTACCGCCGCTATGTCGACGATGCCGCCGTGCACGCTTCGGCCGGGGTGAACGTCCAATTCGCCCTCGGCGCGGCGCGGCAGGCCTGGGAGCAGGCGGGGCTCTCATCGTTCGCCGGCCTCGATCGACGCCGCGTTGGGCTCTACCTCGGGGCGGGCGAGGGCGTGCTCGACACCGAGAGCTACGTGCGCACCAACCTGGCCGGCTGGCTCGAAGCCGAACAGCGCGTTGACGCGGTCCGGTGGGCCGAGGCGGGCATGCGCCTCATGAAGGCCGCCACCGAGATCGCCCAGGAGCCGAACATGCCGCTCAGCCACCTGGCCCGCGAGTTCGGCGTGCGCGGTCCGGCGTACAACTGCCTCACGGCGTGCGCCGCCAGCACCCAGGCGATCGGCGAGGCGTTCAGCCTCCTGCGTCGGGGCGACGCCGATGCCATGCTTGCGGGCGGAACGCACACCATGATCCACATGCTGGGCGTGACGGGTTTCAACCGGCTCACCGCGCTGTCCACGGACAAGGGCGATCCCAGGGAGGCGTCGCGCCCGTTCTCCCGCGACCGCGGCGGTTTCGTGATGGGCGAGGGATCGGGCATGGTCGTGCTCGAGACGCTCGAACACGCGGAGGCCCGTGGTGCGGAGCCCCTCGCGGAAGTGATCGGCTACGGCAGCAGTGCCGACGCGTTCCGGATCACGGACATCCAGCCCGACGGGCGCGGGGCCGCGGCTGCGATGCAGATGGCGCTTCGCTTGGCCGACATCGACGTGCGGGCCGGTCTCGATGCGTCCGGACTTCCGCCGGTGCAGTACATCTCGGCGCACGGCACCGGGACGCAGGAGAACGACTCGATCGAGACCCGCGCCGTGAAGGTGGTCTTCGGCGAGCTCGCCCCGCGCATTCCCATGAGCTCGATCAAGTCGATGATGGGTCACCTGATCGCCGCGGCGGGCGCGGTCGAGCTCATCACGTGCGTGCTGGCCATTCGGAAGCAGATGCTTCCGCCAACCATCAATCTCCGCAATCCGGATCCCGAGCTCGACCTCGACTACGTTCCGAACCACGCCCGCGCCGCGCGCATCGAGACCTGCCTTTCGAACTCCTTCGGCTTCGGCGGGCAGAACGACACGCTCGTCGTGCGACGATGGGGTGCCGACGTCCGGTGACCCGCCGTCGTGCCGTCACCATCGTCGTGCTGGTCGTTGCGGTGGCGGCAGCGGGACTGTGGATCGCCGCCGACCGTCCGCCGACCTGGTATGCACCGCCAGCGTCCGATGACGCCGTGGCGGCGGAGGTGGGGGGAGCGTTTGAACATCGCCTGGTCTCGACGGTCTCGCGCGTGCGGAGCGACGAGGAGCCGTGGGCCGTCCGGATCTCGGAGGAGCAGGTCAACGCATGGCTCGCGACCCGACTGCCCGCGTGGCTGCGGCACGTCGGGGCCGAGCCGCCGGAGCAGGCGCCGCAGGTTCGGCTCCTCGACGGGGCGTTCGTGCTCGCGGCGCCATTGGGCCGTCGGATGGTCTCGGCGACGATCGCACCGGAGCTGCGGGACGCTGGACTTCGATTCGAGATCGGCGGCGCTGCCCTCGGAGCGATTCCGCTCCCCGTGGCAGGTCGGGAACGGATTGCCGCGCTGGCCCGCACGCTGCTCGGCGGAGCGGACGACGAGGCGGCGCGTACCGCGCTCGCGCTGCTCGAGGGGCGCCCGCTGGCGCCGACGCAGACGCTGGGCGACGGGCGCACGGTCGAACTCCTCGCCATCGAGGTCCACGACGGGGAAGTCCTCCTTCAGTTCCGAACGGTGCGGGCGTCGCCAACATCCCGGCCGTGACACGCGACGTGTGGGTGTCACGTCGGCGGGTGCCACGGCCATCTTGGCCGTGTGATCGTCGCGTCGCGCCTCCCCCACACGACGGCACGGCCTGGAAGGCCGTGGCACCCG
>JAGQOG010000092.1 GCA_020427695.1 Phycisphaerales bacterium | reverse complement strand
GGCGCCGGCAAGAAGAAGGAGATCGAGTCCCGCGCCGCGCAAATCAAGGCCCAGTGGGAGAAGTCCACCAGCGACTACGACCGCGAGAAGCTCCAGGAGCGGCTGGCCAAGCTGACCGGGGGCGTGGCGATCATCAGCGTCGGCGGGGCCACCGAGACCGCCATGAAGGAGCGGAAGGACCGCGTCGACGATGCGCTCCACGCGACCCGTGCCGCGGCCAAGGAAGGCTACGTGCCTGGCGGCGGGGTGGCGTTCATTCGCGCCATCGAGGCGGTCGAGAACGCCAAGCGCAAGGCGAAGGGCGACGAGAAGATCGGCTACGACATCGTGGCCGCGGCGATGGAGTCGCCGAGCCATCGGATCGCCGTCAATGCCGGCTTCGACGGAGATCTCGTCGTCGAGAAGATCAAGGAAGGCAAGTCGGGCTTCGGATTCAACGCCTCGACCGGCGCGTACGAGGACCTGGTGAAGGCCGGCATCATCGATCCCGCCCTGGTGGCCTACACGGCGCTCCAGAACGCGGCGAGCGTCGCCGGACTCATGCTCACGACCGATGTGGTCATCACCGACCTGAAGGACGACACCGCGCCCGTCGAGGAAGCGGTGAGCTGATCGAACCCCGCCGGGCCGGGCGAGAGCCCGGCCCGGCGCTTCTCTCGGCAAGGCCTGCCGACCGGGATCGCGGCGTGCGGCCCTTCGCCCCGGGGCCCTGTTCCTCGCGTTCGCCCGTCCGTTCTCGACATGCCCACGACGCGCGACTACTACGAGATCCTCTCCGTCGAGCGCACGGCGAACGGCGACGAGGTGAAGCGCGCCTACCGGCGGTTGGCCATGAAGTACCACCCGGACCGCAATCCGGGGAGCGACGAGGCGGAGTCCAGGTTCAAGGAGGCGGCCGAGGCGTACGAGGTTCTCTCCGACCCGGAGAAGCGCTCGCGGTACGACCAGTTCGGACACGCCGGACTTCGGCAGACGCCGTCGCACGACTTCAGCCGCATGCGGGTCGACGACATCTTCTCGATGTTCAACGACATCTTCGGTGGCCGGGGCGGCGGCGGAGCCCGAAGGGGCGGCGTCGTGCGGGGCTACGACCTCGAGACGGAAGTCGAAATCGAGCTCGAAGAGGTCCTCACCGGCTGCGACCGCGAGGTGGAGTTCAAGCGCCTCGACGTCTGCCAGACGTGCCGCGGCAACGGCGCCAAGCCGGGCGTGGAACCCATCCAGTGCCCCACGTGCCGAGGCAACGGGCAAGTGCAGCAGACGGGCTTCGGGGGCATGTTCCGCATGGTCACGACGTGCCCGAACTGCCGGGGTCGCCGAACGGTGATCACGGAGCCGTGCCCCGATTGCCGGGGAAAGGGCCGCGTCGCGGTGAAGCGGACGCTGAGCGTCAAGCTGCCCAAGGGCATCCAGGACGGACAGGTCGTGCGCGTCAACGGCGAAGGCGAGCCGCCGCCGCCCGAAGCGAGTCCGGAAGGAAGCGGGCCGCGCGGCGACTTGCATGTGGTGGTCCGCGTGGTTCCGCACGACCGCTTCGAACGCGATGGAGACGACCTGCTGGTCGCGGTGCCCGTTTCGTTTGCCCAACTGGCGCTCGGCGCGACGATCGAGACCGAGGGCATCGACGGCACGGTGACCTTGGACATTCCAGCCGGTACCCAGCACGGCTCCGTGTTCCGCGTGCCCGAGAAGGGACTGCCCAACCTCCGGACGCGCCAGCGCGGCAACTTGGTAGCCATCATCCAGATCGTCGTGCCGCGCCGGCTCACCGACGAGCAGAAGTCGCTCCTCCAGGAGTATGCGAAGTCGGAGAAGATCGAGGTCGGCGACGGATCGTCCTCGCTCTGGCGGAAGATCCGCGACAGTCTGACCGGTGGTTGATCACACGACCGGACGAACGATCCAGGAGCGAACCATGATCCCATCACGCCGCAGCCACCCGTCCGGGCCGGACGATCCGAACCTCGGTTCCAACGCCCCTGATCCCCGCCGCCGCGATCCCGATCGGGACGCGCCGACCGACACCCGGGACGTGGACGAGACCGCGGAGCTCATCGCCCAGTTGACCGTCGAACGGGACGAAGCGGTCGCGGCGCGGCAGCGGGCGCTCGCCGACTTCCGCAACTTCCAGCGCCGCGCCGACGAGGCGGAGATGCGGGCGCTCACCAGCGGCTCCGCCCGCGTGGTGCGTTCGCTCATTCCCGCCCTCGATCACTTCGATCTCGCGCTCGGGCAGGACCTCTCGACCATGAGCGTCCAGCAGCTCGCCGACGGCGTGCGGATGGTGCGCGACGAGATCTCCAAGACGCTCGAAACGCTCGGCGTGGCCCGCATCGAGCCCAAGCCGGGCGACGACTTCGATCCGACGCGGCACGAAGCGATGATGCGCCAGCCCTCCAAGGACATTCCCGAAGGGCACGTGGTCGCCACGTTCCAGTCCGGATTCGCCATGGGCGACCTGGTCCTCCGGCCCGCCAAGGTGTCCTTGTCCGGAAGCTGATCGCATCCCCTCGCCCGCCCGTTCCTTCCGTTTCCCCGCCCATGCCAACCTACGACTATCGCTGCAACGCCTGCGGACACGAGTTCGAGGAGTTCCAGTCCATGACGGCCCCGGTGATGCGGAAGTGCCCGAAGTGCGGCAAGCTCAAGCTGGAGCGACTGATCGGCACGGGGGCCGGCGTCATCTTCAAGGGTGGCGGCTTCTACGAAACCGACTACCGCAGCGACTCCTACAAGAAGAGCGCCGAGGCGGAGAAGAAGGCGGCCGACACGAAGCCGGCGGCGGAGACCGGCGGCGACAAGGGCGCGAAGCCTGCGAAGGCCGAGAGCAGCGGGAAGACGACGTCGGAGTCGCCGAAGAAGCTGCCGGCCGAGAAGAAGAAGGCCAAGCGGAGCAAGGGGTCGGAGTGAGCGTGCGCGCCGGTGCGCGTGCCGCTGATTGCCCGACGATCCAGTACGCAGCATCGACAAGGTGTGCCACTGATTGCCCGGCTTGGCGGGCAGTCAGTGCGCAGTGTTCACCCACGCCAGCACACGCCCCGTCCATACAATCGCGCACCATGCGCCGTCGTCTCACCCTCGCGGCCCTCGCCGCCGCGCTCACGTCCGTCCACGCGGCCGCCCAATCCAACGCCAAGGACACGTCCGCTCCCCCGCTCCAACTTGCGCCGCCCGCCGCCTTCGCCGACGCGAACTGGGCCGTTCGCCTCGCCGCGCGGGTCGGCCAGGTCGAGTTGTCCCTTCCGATCGTGTCGCAGGTGGTGCTCGTTCCCGATGCGGCGACGTATCTCGACGAACTCGGCCGCTGGTCGCCCGAGGGCCGATGGCCGGTGCTCTTCGAGGACGAACACGCTGCGTTGTTCATCCGCGCGTTCCAGCCGAAGCGCGTTCTGCGCCGCGGTCCCGTGGCGACCCGGTTGCCGGCCGACCGCGCCGAACTCGAACGTGCGCTCGACACCGTCGTCGTCAAGGCCCTCGGCGGCGATCCGGCCACCACCGATGCGAGGAAGCACTTCGCCGCGCTCGGCTACGCACCACCCGGTGTGGTCATCGCATCGGTGGACGATCCCGCCTGGCCGGGCGCGATTGCCCTCGCCGCAGGCCGTGCACTGCCGCTGGTGTGGCTGGACGACGCCCTCCCCGGCCACAATGCCGTCCTCGATGCAACCGCCACCGCCGCGCTCGTCGATCGCGTGCGTGTGCTCCTCGACGCGGAGGGGCGGTCATGGCGAACGCTCGGGGACGACGTCGACGCCATCGCCCTGTGTCGCAACGCACCGGGACGGGCCAGACTGCCGCTCCCCGAAGGCGTCGGCGTGAAGGTGAACCAACCGGGCGTGGTCGTGGGTCCCGAGGAGCCCTTGGCCCTCACGGACCTGCTCGGCCGAAGCGACGACTGGAGCCGCGCCGCCTTCGTCGGTTGGATGCCTGGAAACGAATCCGAGAGCGCCTACCGCGCGATGTGCGCCCTGTTCCTGCCCCGCGGCTCCGTGGCCCTGTTCAACGGCTATCCGCTCGATGGCGCCTGGGGCAAGTACGACACGGCCCCGGCCGCGGCGCTGCTCGCCGAACAGGGCGACGCGACGCTCGAGCGCCGCGGAGACGATGCGGGACCGGACGCCTGGCTGGAGTTGGCCCGGACGGGCTGGGACGTCGATCTCGCGTTCGTCAACAGCAGCGGCAATCCCGACTTCTTCAACCTCGGCGGTGCCCGCATGGGCGTCGGCGACGTGCCCACGATCGACCGTCCGTTGGCGCTCCAGATGATCCACAGTTGGTCATTGGCCCGCCCCGGCGACATCAACACGGTCGGCGGACGATGGCTTTCGCGCGGCGTGTATGCCTACACCGGATCAGTGCAGGAGCCTTTCCTGCCCGCGTTCGTGCCGCCGGGAGAGGTCGCGCGGCGCATCGCTTCGGCCGTCCCGTTCCTGGTGTCCACGCGCCAGTGGAACGACCTGTTCAGCCGACCGTGGCGGGTGTGCACGATCGGCGATCCGTTGATGCTCGCCCTGCCGAGGACCGCCGATCCCCGGCGCCGGATCGATCCACCGGCAGGCGACCGCGACGGCGAATCGCTGCTGCCCATGGCGAAGGCCGCCATGCGCACGGCCGCCGAAACCCGACGCGGCGCCGACCTCGCGGAGGCCCTGCACCTTCTCGAACTGCTCGGTCAGGACACGGTCGCACTCGAGCTGTGGCGCCAGATGCGCACTGCCGGTATCGAGGCGACGGCGGCTCCGGCCGCCCAGGCGGCGCTCGGCCCGCTCTTCCGCGCCGGCGACGCGGCGGGCTTCGCGCAGGCGTACGCCGAGTGCCTTCCCACGGACACGCTCAATCGCGATCGCCTCTGGCACCTTGTCCTGCCGAGCGTGCGGGCGGGCGTCGATCCCAACACGCTGCTGCTCCTCGAGGATGCCGTGCGGCCGGAACAGCTTGCGCTCGACGCCCAACGGCTCCGGGCAGCGATGATCGCCGCGGTCGGGGTGGACAACGCCAACCTCGCCCTCGATCGTCTGATCGAGCGCACGAGCGATCCGGCGCTCAGGGAGCGCCTGCGGTCGCTGCGCTGAGCGAATGAGCTCGGGTCAGGCGCCGAGCGCCTTGGCCATGCTCGAGCCGAGATCCGCAGGGCTGTCGGCCACGGCGATGCCGCAGTTGCGCAGGGCCGAGATCTTGGCGTCGGCCGTGTCGTCCGCACCGCCGATGATCGCACCGGCGTGGCCCATGCGCCGACCCGGAGGGGCGGTGCGGCCCGCGATGAACGCGACCACGGGCTTCTTCATGTTCGACTGGATCCAGCGTCCCGCCTCGGTTTCGTCGCTGCCGCCGATCTCGCCGATCATG
>JAGQOG010000009.1 GCA_020427695.1 Phycisphaerales bacterium | reverse complement strand
GACGCGCGTCCGATCTCGCCGCCGGCGCCGTTCGGCCCCACGTGCCCGCCTGCTGATACCTGATAACCCCTTCGTTCCTCGGCGCCCACTCGCGCCCAACGCCCCGGTACTCAACCTGATACCCCCATCGTTTGCCGGCGCCCACTCGCGCCCAACGCCCCCGTACTCCTTACGCCAAGAGCCCCCTCACCACCTCCCCATGGACGTCCGTGAGCCGAAAGTCCCGGCCCTGGTGGCGGAAGGTGAGGCGCGTGTGATCGATGCCCATCAGATGCAGGATGGTCGCATGCAGGTCGTGCACGTGCACAGGATCGCTCGCGATCGAGTATCCGATGTCGTCGGTGGCGCCGTAGACGCTGCCGGCCCGGACGCCACCGCCGGCGAGCCACATGGTGAACGCGGCGGGATGATGGTCCCGGCCGAGGAAGGTCGAACCGTTCCGCGCCTCGTTCATGGGCGTGCGTCCGAACTCCCCGCCCCACACGACCAGGGTCGAATCGAGGAGGCCGCGGCGCTTGAGGTCCTTGACGAGCGCGGCGCACGCCTGGTCGGTCTCGACGCAGCGTTGGCGGAGCGAGGTGACGATGTCGTCTCCCGGGCTGGTGCCATGGCTGTCCCATCCGCGGTGGTAGAGCTGGACGAAGCGCACGCCGCGCTCGACAAGCCGGCGCGCGAGCAGGCAGTTGCGGGCGAACGACGGCTCGGCGGGATCGGTGCCGTACAGCTCGAGCGTCTCCTTCGACTCGCCGGCGAGGTCCATCAGCTCGGGCACGCTCGACTGCATGCGGTAGGCCATCTCGTACTGCTCGATGCGGGTCGCAACCTCGGGGTCGCCGACCACGTCCAGGTGGCGCCGGTTGAGGCGGGCCAGTGCATCGAGCATGCCTCGCCGCGTTGACCGGTCGATGCCATCGGGGTCGCCGACAAAGAGCACGGGATCGCCCTGCGAACGAAGGGCGACGCCTTGGTACACGGTCGGCAGGAACCCGCTGCTCCAGCACGAGCACCCGCCGCTGGGTTGGCCGCCGCCCGACAGCAGCACCACGAATCCGGGCAGGTCGCTGCACTCCGAGCCGAGGCCGTACGTCAGCCACGAGCCCATGCTCGGCCGACCGATGCGGGCGAGACCGGTGTTCATGAAGAGCTCCGCCGGCGCGTGGTTGAACGCGTCGGTCTTCATGGAGCGCACGACCGCGAGGTCGTCCACGATCGAAGCCGTATGGGGGAGCAGCTCGCTCACCTCGGTTCCGCACGCACCGTGCCGGGCGAACCGGTACGGCGAGCCGAGCAGGCGCGGCGTGCCCCTGATGAAGGCGAACTGCTCGCCCTTGGTGTACGCCTCCGGGCAGGCCTGCCCGTCGAGCTCCGCCAGCCGGGGCTTGTGATCGAACAGGTCGAGTTGCGACGGCGCCCCGTTCATGAAGAGGAAGATCACGCTGCGCACCCTGGGCGGGAAGTGCGGCGCTCGAGGCGCCATCGGGTGGGCCGCCAGCTCCGCGCCGTGGGCCAGCCCCGGCGTGGCCTCCGCGAGCATCGCTCCCAGCGCGATCGACCCGAGGCCGATGCCGCAGTCGCGGAAGAACTGCCGCCGCGTCGACGCCAACAGGGGGCTCGTGTGGTCGTGCATGCGCTTCCTTCTCCTGCGGTCGGTTCGTGTTCCGGGAGAACCCCGGGGGTCCGTGCGGTCATTCCTTGCTCATCGTCTCGTCCAGGTTCAGCAGCACGCTGGCCACGGCTTGCATCGCCGCTGCTTCGACCGCCGCGTCCCCGGAAAGCCCGGTGAGCGCCTCGGCCTGCCCGGAAGCCGTCCGGTAGTGCTCGCGCTCGCGATCGAGCAGTTCGGACAGGGTGGCGACCTCCTCCTCCTCGGGCGACCGCGACGTGCACCGTCGGAATCCGTCGATGATGCGATCGCGGTCGTCGGCGCCGGCGAGAGCGATCAGTCGGTGCGAAAGCGCGGCCGCGGCCTCGACGAACTGGGGGTCGTTGAGCGCCACGAGCGCCTGGAGCGGGGTGTTGGTGCGCGAGCGTCGTGGACAGGCGATCTCGCGGCTCGGCGCATCGAAGGCGGTGAAGGTCGGGTACGGTGCCGTGCGCCGGGCGAACGTGTAGAGCCCGCGCCGGTAGCGATCGGCCCCTTCGCTGTTCACCCACTGGTCGTTGCTGTAGATCATCGTCCACACGCCGGGCGGCTGCGGCGGGAAGACGCTCGGCCCGCCGATCGCGGGGGCCAGCAGGCCGCTGGCGGAGAGGGCGATGTCCCGGATGGTTTCCGCCTCGACGCGGAAGCGCGGCCCCCGAGCGAGCAGGCGATTCTCGGGATCGCGTTCGAGCAGTTCGGGCGTCACGATCGAGGCTTGGCGGTAGGCGGCGGAACGCACGAGCAGGCGCAGCATCGACTTCTGGCTCCAGCCGCGCCGCGGGTACTCGGTGGCCAGCCAATCCAGAAGCTCGGGATACGTGGGCGGATCGCCTTGCGTGCCGAAGTCCTCGCTGGTTCGCACGAGCCCCTGCCCGAAGAGACGCTCCCACAGGCGATTCGCCGCCACGCGACCCGTCAACGGATGACCGGGGGCGAAGAGCCACTCCGCGAACTCGAGGCGATTGGTCGGGCCCGGTGCTTCGCGCAGCGCGAGGACCTCGGGCACGCCCGGCTCGACCCGTTCGCCGGGGTTGCGGTAGTTGCCGCGCCGGTGCACATGCGTCTCCCGCGGAAGCGGGTTCGATCGCATCACCATCGCGGTTGCCGTCGCCGCCTCGCTCACGGCCTTGGTGGCCGCGGCCAACCGGGCGCGGATCGACGCCGCCAGCGGGCTGACATCGCGGAAGTGCGTGTCCAGAGCCAGGCGGTCCGCCGGCGTCCGTTCCGCCTCGGCCTTGGCCAGCGCTGCCTCGACCGGTGCCGGCAGCGGATGAAGCGTCGGCGGAGGTGCGACGGCCGACGACAGCAGACGGAATCGCGCCAGCCTGTGCTCGCTGCCCCACTCCTGGCGAAGCACCACGCGAAGACGCGTCGGCTGGTCGAGGACGAGCGGCGTGTCGAGGACGAACCACGCGGTGTGCTCGCGTCCGGTCCGGGGGCCTACCGCCCACCCGGTGGACGGATCGTCGTCCAGCGCTGCGGCCACGGGCCACGATCCTCCACCCCCGAACTCGCCTGGCTGCTCGAAGTCGGCGCTGGCCCGGGCGAAGCCGACCGGCGCGGTGGACGCGTCGTCGCCGTCGGATGCTCCGGAGACCACGGACAGCTCGAGGCCGGTGAGCACGATGTTTCCGTTGCCACTGCGCCCGACCGCCGGGCGGTAGGGCGATGGGGGAAGGGGAAGGTCCAGACGAATGGCCGCGATCGTCGAGGGCTCGACGACGGTGTCGAACGTGTAGACCGCGGTCGGAGGATTCGCACCGGCGAGCGACACGAGTCCGTCCTCGGCGACGATGAACTGGACGCGATCCGGTCCCGTCACGCGCTCGGGTCGGAGCGGTTTCCAGGCGAGCTGCGGACGACCCGCCATCGACGATTCCCATGTCGACTGCGCGGCGCCGATCGCGTCGCCCTTGTCGAGTTCGCGGGCGATCGCCTCGCGTTCGCTCCAAAGCTGCTCGAGCACCGCGCGGCCGGCGGGCGGGCCCCACGGTGCCGTTCCGCCCGCGGCGGTCGTCTCGAGCAGCCCGGAGACCACGTCGGGATCGTCCTGGTTGAAGAGGGCGACCATTTGGAAGTAGGCGCGCTGGGTGAACGGGTCGAACTTGTGGTCGTGGCACTGGGCGCACGCGATGGTGGATCCCAGCCAGACGCTCGCGACGGTGTTGACGCGATCGATCACCGCGTCGATCCGAAACTCCTCCGGATTCGTGCCGCCCTCCTCGTTGATCTGCGTGTTGCGGTTGAATCCGGTGGCCACGACCTGTTCGAGCGTCGGCGACGGGAGGAGGTCGCCCGCGAGCTGCTCGATCGAGAACCGGTCGAAGGGGAGGTCGCGGTTGAAGGCGTCGATCACCCAGTCGCGCCAGGGCCACATGGTGCGGCGTCCGTCCTTCTCGTACCCGTGGGTGTCGGCGTAGCGTCCGAGGTCCATCCACATCCGCGCCCAGTGCTCGCCGTAGTGGGGCGAGTCGAGAAGCTCGTCCACGTAGCGCTCGTAGGCGTCGGGGCGATCGTCCGCGAGCAGGGCGTCGAGTCGTTCGAGGGTCGGGGGGAGACCGGTGAGGTCGAGCGCGACGCGTCGGGCCAGCGTCGCAAGGTCGGCCGGTGCCGAAGGCTGCAGGCCCTCTCGTTCGAGCCGTGCCAGGACGAACTGATCGACCGGCGTGCGGGGCCACATCGTGTCGCGCACCGGTGGCGGATTTGCGCGGACCGGCGGGCGGTACGCCCAGTGCCAGTGCGTACCGTCGCCTTCTCCCTCGAAGGCAGCGCCTTGGGCGATCCAACGTGCGATCACGTCGATGTCGTCCGCATCCAGCGCTCCGCCCTTGGGGGGCATCGCAATCT
>JAGQOG010000091.1 GCA_020427695.1 Phycisphaerales bacterium | reverse complement strand
TAGGGGACGGCACGGACGGCGTCAGGGCGATGAAGTCCTTCGGACTTCGATCTGCCCCCGACGCCTGTGCCGTCCATGGGGGGCGGCGCTGGTGAGCACATGGGAGTCGATCACTTGATCCCTTGATCCCTTGATCCCTTGATACCTTGATACCTTGATCCCTCGATCTCCCCGCCGTTCCCTACCGCGCCGCCGCTGCCTTCCGACGTCCGCCCTTCGCCGCCTGCTTCGCCGTCGTCCGCAACAGCGGCTTCAGATAGTGCCCGGTGTAGCTGCGGTCGTTCGCGGCGACTTCCTCGGGTGTGCCGCTGGCCACCACGGTGCCGCCGCGGTCGCCGCCCTCGGGGCCGAGGTCGATGATCCAGTCGGCGAACTTGATGACGTCGAGGTTGTGCTCGATGACGACCAGCGTGTGGCCGGCGTCGGCCAACCGGTTGAGCACGCCCAGCAGCTTCTCCACGTCGGCGAAGTGCAGGCCGGTCGTCGGCTCGTCGAGCAGGTAGAGGGTGTGTCCGGCGGGAGCGCTTCCCAGCTCGCTGGCCAGCTTCACCCGCTGCGCCTCGCCGCCCGAGAGCGTGGTCGAGGCCTGGCCGAGCTGCATGTAGTCGAGTCCGACGTCGTGCAGGCATTCGATCATGCGGTGGACGCGCGGATGCGCCTCGAAGAACAAGAGCGCGTCGTCCACGGTCATGTCGAGGATCTGGGCGATGTTCCTGCCCTTGAAGTGCACGTCCAGCGTTTCGCGGTTGTAGCGCGTCCCCTTGCACACTTCGCAGGTGACGAACACGTCCGGCAGGAAGTGCATCTCGATCTTCTTGACGCCTTGGCCCTGGCACGCTTCGCAGCGGCCGCCCTTGACGTTGAAGGAGAATCGCCCCGGCTCGTAGCCGCGTATCTTCGACTCCTTCGTCTGGGCGAAGAGTCGGCGGATCTCGTCGAAGATGCCGGTGTAGGTGGCGGGGTTCGAACGCGGGGTGCGGCCGATCGGCGACTGGTCCACCTCGACGATGCGGTCCACCTTGTTGAGGCCGTTCACGCGATCATGGGCGCCGGGCGACACCCGCGAGCCCTGCACCGACTTGAGCGCGGCCTTGAGGAGGATGTCGTTCACCAGCGTGCTCTTGCCCGATCCGGAAACGCCGGTCACGCACACGATTCCCCCCAGCGGGAACGCCACATCGATCGACTTGAGGTTGTTGGCCCGGGCGCCCTTGACCACCACGGCGCAGTCCGTGCCGAGAGCCCGCCGCTGCGCCGGCACCCGCACGCCGCGCTCGCCGGAGAGGTATCGGCCCGTCAGCGATGCGGGGCACGCCACGATGTCCGCCACGGCGCCTTGGGCGACCACCGTTCCGCCGTGGCGCCCGGGCCCGGGCCCGATGTCGAGGACGTGGTCCGCCGAGCGGATCATGTCCTCGTCGTGCTCCACCACGAGCACCGTGTTCCCGATGTCCGCGAGCCGGCGGAGCGTGGCGATCAACCGGTCGTTGTCGCGCTGATGCAGTCCGATCGTGGGTTCGTCGAGGACGTAGCAGACGCCCACCAGTCCCGAGCCGACCTGGGTCGCGAGGCGGATGCGCTGCGCCTCGCCCCCGGAGAGCGTGGCGCTCGCCCGGTCCAGCGTGAGATAGTTGAGCCCCACCGACGACATGAAGCCGAGGCGGGCCTGGATCTCCCGCAGGATGGGCTCGGCGATCGATCGCTGCTCGCGGGTCAGGTCGAGCGTGTCCATCAGGCCGGCGGCCTGTTCGATGGTCATCGCCGCCACCTCGCCCACGTTGACCGCCAGCGTCCCGCTGCGCAACCGGACGGCCAAGGCCTCCGGTCGGAGGCGCATGCCGCCGCAGGCCGTGCACGGGCGGTTGCTCATGTAGCCGTGCAGGCGCTCCTTCACGAACTGGCTCTCGCTGTTCTCGTACCGTCGGCGCAGGTTCGGCAGGACGCCCTCGAACGAGAATCCGAGCTTCTTCTCGTCGGCCTCCGTCGTGCCGTCCAGCAGCATGCGGGCCGTCGCCTTGGGCAGCTTGGCGAAGGGGGTGTTCGACTTGGTGCGGGTGGCCTCGCAGAAGCGGCGGATCATGCGGGCATACCACATGTTCATGCGCGGCCCGTTCTTCCGCCACGGCTCGATGGTTCCCTCGGCCAGCGACGCTTCCCGATCGGGAATCACCAAGTCGAGATCGAATTCGCTCACCGTGCCCAGCCCAGCGCACATGGGACACGCCCCATGCGGGGAGTTGAACGAGAAGAGCCGAGGCTCGAGCTCGTCGATCGAGCACTCGGGGTGGTCGGGGCACGAGAGTCGCTCGCTGAAGCGGTGCTCCGACCAGGCGCCGTCGGTCTCGACGAGCACGATCAGCGATCCCTCGCCCAGGCGAAGTGCGACCTCGACCGATTCGGCGAGCCGCTGACGGGTCGCGTCGTCGGGCACGAGCCGATCCACCACCGCCTCGATCGAGTGCATCTCGTAGCGGCCGAGTCCAAGCGGATTCTCTCCCGTCTCCTTGAGCTTCTCCCGAAGATCCACGATCTCGCCGTTGACGCGGGCCCGCACGAAGCCCTGCTTCTGGAGCCCCTCCGCCGCCTCGCGGTGGAATCCCTTCTTCGCGCGGACGATCGGGGCGCAGATGACGGTCCGGCGGCCGGCCGCTCGCTGGAGGACGGCCTCGACGATCTGCGATGCGGGTGTCGCGGTGATCGGCTGGCCGCAGACGCGCTGGCTCTTGCCGGTGCCCACCGTGGCCCAGCACGTGGGCGTGCCGCAGCGGGCGTAGAGCAGGCGGAGGTAGTCGTAGATCTCGGTGGTCGTCGCGACCGTCGAGCGCGGCGTGTGCCCGCCGCTGCGCTGCTCGATCGCGATCGTCGGCGGAAGACCCTCGATCTCCTCGACGTCGGGCTTCTGCATCTGGTTCAGGAATTGCCGCGCGTAGGCGCTGAGCGATTCCATGTACTTGCGCTGTCCCTCGGCGAAGATCGTGTCGAAGGCGAGCGAACTCTTGCCCGATCCGGACACGCCCGTGATCACCACGAGGCGATCGCGCGGGATCTCGACCTCGAGGGACTTGAGGTTGTGCTCGCGCGCTCCGCGGACGCGGATCACCTTGCCCGGCGCCGCCCCGGAAGCCGGGCCCGCGGGGGAGGTGGAGGCGGGATCGGATGGCATGGGGCGATGATAGAGACGCGATCACGCGCGGCGACGGGGCGGCTCATAACCGCCCGTGATTGCCAATCCGGGGGTCTCGGGGCTGGCTTCCGAGCGGATCGATGGCACAATTGTGGGTCTTCTGCGTCTTCTGCACGCGGAAGGCCGAATAGAGGATCAACCGGCCACGTTTTTGGACCGGGTTCAGACTGCCCCTCGGCGCTTTTGGTCGGGGGGCGAACGGAAGCGGGATCATGTCCGCCTCAGCACTTCAGCCATCGGGCGACGCCGCCGGAAAGCCGGGGTGTGGCCCAAACACGGACCAGGCGGTCGCCCTTCCGGCACCGCCGACGCCGTCTCGCACCACCCCCTTTGCCCACCTCGATGCCGCCGCCCGCGACCAACTCGCTGCGGCGGCCCGTCGTTTGCGGCTCGGGAGCTCGGGCCAGCGGGGCCTGCGTCAGGGTCGCTGACCCCCCTGATCCTGCTGGTCCTGCTGACCCCGCCCCACCGGCGCCACTCCACCTGACCGGACGAGGTCACCGCGACCCACGACCCGCGCCTACCATCTGTTCTTGCTCTCGGCCGGTGGCCCTTGGCCACCCCGCTCGCCGACCGTTCGACGGTCGGTCCCACTTCGATCGGGGAACCTGCTGCAGCATCCTGTCGGCGTCGTCAAGGTGACGATGCGACCCTTCCCCCGGCCGAACGTGTCCCCATCCAAACGGGCTCGGACGCCTGAACCTGTCGGCCGCCGCGGCATCACGCCCGGTGCGTCGTCGGAGATTGTCTTCCTTGATGTCCTTCACTGATCTCCTGCTCGCGGCTCCCCTTCTTCGCGCGTTGTCCGAAGAGGGATACACCGCTCCCACTCCCATCCAGTCCAAGTCGATACCGCACGCGCTCGAGGGACGCGACCTGCTTGGTTGCGCCCAGACCGGTACGGGCAAGACGGCGGCGTTCGCGCTGCCCATCCTGCACCGGCTGCTGGCGGCAACACCGAACACCGGCAATCGCAACGGGGCGCAGCCCCGCCGCACGCCCCGCGCCCTGATCCTCTCGCCCACCCGCGAACTCGCCGGACAGATCGGAGACAGCTTCGCCGCCTACGGTCGCCACACCGCGCTTCGCCACGCCGTCGTGTACGGCGGCGTCAGCCAGCACCACCAGGTGCGGGCCCTCGAGCGTGGCGTGGACGTCCTGGTCGCAACGCCCGGACGCCTGATGGATCTCATGCAGCAGCGCCTCGTGGATCTGCGAAGCGTCGAGGTGTTCGTCCTCGACGAAGCGGATCGGATGCTCGACATGGGCTTCATCGACCCGGTGCGGCGCATCGGCGCCGCCGTGCCCGCGAACCGCCAGACGCTCCTCTTCTCGGCCACCATGCCCCGCGAAGTGGCGGCGCTGGCCGACTCGCTCCTTCGCAACCCGGTGAAGGTCGCGGCCCAACCCATCGCCTCCGCGGCGCCGTTGATCGAGCAGTCCGTTCACCACGTGCCCCGGGCCAGCAAGTCGGCGCTGCTCGAGAGCCTGCTCCGGTCGGACTCGATCGAGCGGGCTCTGGTCTTCACGAAGACCAAGCACGGTGCGGACAAGCTCAGCACCAAGCTCACGCGCTCCGGCGTGCCCGCCGAGGCCATCCACGGCAACAAGGCCCAGAACCGACGATTGCGGGTGCTCGCCGACTTCCGCAGCGGGCGGGTTCGGGTGCTCGTCGCCACCGATCTCGCCGCACGCGGCCTCGATGTGGACGGGATCACCCACGTGTTCAACTTCGACCTGCCTCACGAGCCCGAGGCGTACGTGCACCGCATCGGACGGACGGGTCGCGCGGGAGCGACCGGCATCGCGGTCGCGTTCTGCGATCCCGAGGAGCGTGGCCTGCTTCGCAGCATCGAGCGTCTGACGGGCTCGACCGTGCCGGTCGCCGCCCTTCCGGAGGGATTCGAGCACGCGGCGGCCGCGATCGAGAAGGCCGCTCCCGAAGCCCGGAACGGTGCCAAGGGCAGCACCAAGGACCGCAAGGGCGCGAACGCCGGATCACGACGACGCACGGCAAGTGCCAACGGAACCAGCTCCGCTCGGAGTTGGAGTTCATCCGGCAAGGGCTCGGGCCGCGGCGGCCGTCGCGGTGGCGGGAGGCGCTCGACGGGTCGCGCCGTTCGGTAGCGCCTCCGGCCGCTACCGGCGCTTCTTGCGTCCCGTGATCCCCGCCCGCGACCGGGCCATTCCCGCCTTGGGCTTGGCCTCCGCGGGCTCGGATTCGGGCAGCCTCAACCCGCTGGCCTCCGGCATCGCCTTCAACGACCGGATGCGGTCGCGCAGGTTCGCGGCCTTCTCGAACTCGAGTCTTTGGGCCGACTCCAGCATCTCCGCCTCGAGCATGCGAAGGAGCTCGTCGCGGTCGTAGGTGCGCTCGGACTTCGTGCCGGCGGCGCGGCGGGCGGTCTTCTGGGCGGCAAGCTCCTGCTCGATGCCGCGGCGAATCGCCTTCCGGATCGTCTCGGGCGTGATGCCGTTCGCCGCGTTGTACGCGAGCTGCTTGGCCCGGCGGCGCTCGACTTCGTCCATGGCCGACTGCATCTCCGGCGTGACCTTGTCGGCGTAGAGAATGACGGTGCCGTTGGCGTTCCGGGCGGCGCGGCCCATGGTCTGGATGAGGCTGCTCTCGCTGCGGAGGAAGCCCTGCTTGTCGGCATCGAGGATGCACACCAGGGACACCTCCGGCAGGTCGAGCCCCTCGCGAAGCAGGTTCACCCCGACCAGGACGTCGAACGCGCCTTCGCGCAGCTCGCGCAGGATCTCCAGCCGCTCCAGCGTGTCGATGTCGCTGTGCATGTAGCGGACGCGCATCGACTGGTCGTGGAGATACGCGGTCAGGTCCTCGCACAACCGTTTCGTCAGCGCGGTCACCAGCGTGCGTTCGCCCCGCTCGGCGCGTGCCTTCGCCTGTTCGAGCAGGTCGGGCACCTGGCCGCGCGCCGGCTTCAGTTCGATCGGCGGATCCACGAGCCCCGTCGGTCGGATGATCTGCTCGGCGACCACGCCGCCGGCCGCTTCCATTTCGAACGGTCCCGGCGTCGCCGACACGTACAGCACCCGCGGCACGATCTCGCCGAACTCCTCGAAGCGCAGCGGACGGTTGTCGAGGGCGCTGGGGAGGCGGAAGCCGTGGTCCACGAGCACCTGCTTCCGGCTGCGGTCGCCGTGGTACATGCCCCGGATCTGCGGAATGGTCACGTGCGACTCGTCGATGATCACCAGCCAGTCGTCGGGATCGCGGTCGGGCACGTGGCGGAAGTAGTCGAGCAGGGTGTACGAACGGGCGCCCGGCGCCCGGCCGTCGAAGTGCCGCGCATAGTTCTCGATGCCCGAGCAGTAGCCGACCTCTTCGATCATCTCGAGGTCGTAGCGCGTGCGCGAGAGGAGCCGTTGCGCCTCGAGCAGCTTGCCTTCGTGACGAAGCTGCATGACCCGCTCGTCGAGTTCGGCCTTGATCGTCTGGAGGGCCTGGTGCCGCTGGTCCTCGGGCATCACGTAGTGCACGGCGGGGAAGATGAACACCCGCTCCTCGTCCGCCAGCAGCTCGCCCGTGAGCGGATCGATGAGCTGGAGCGCCTCGATGTCGTCGCCGAAGAGCTCGATGCGCACCGCGAACTGCTCGTAGGCCGGATGCACCTCGATCACGTCCCCGCGCACGCGGAACTGGCCGCGTTCGAGGGCCATCTCGTTCCGGCCGTACTGCATGTCGGCGAGGCCCAGCAGGAAGCGGCGACGGTCGAGCGTCATGCCGCGACTGAGCATGATCGTCTTCTTGGCGTACTCGGCGGGGGAGCCGAGTCCGTACAGGCAGCTCACGCTGGCGACGACGATCGTGTCCGGGCGCGAGAGGAGGTTGCTGGTCGCCGCCAGGCGCAGACGATCCAGATCGGCGTTGCGCGAGGCGTCCTTCTCGATGTAGATGTCGCGCTGCGGGATGTACGCCTCGGGCTGGTAGTAGTCGTAGTAGCTGACGAAGTAGCTGACCGCGTTCTTGGGGAAGAGCTCGCGCATCTCCTCGTAGAGCTGGGCGGCCAGCGTCTTGTTGTGGCTGATGATGAGCGTCGGCAGCTGGGCCCGCGCGATCACGTTGGCCATGGTGAAGGTCTTGCCCGTCCCCGTGGCCCCCAGGAGGACCTGGTGCCGTTCGCCGGCCGCGACCCCGCGGCTCAGGGTCTCGATCGCCTCCGGCTGGTCGCCCGTCGGCTGGTATGGACTCTGGAGTTGGAATCTGCGGGTCTCGACGGTCACGGGGCAATCGTAGGGCGTCGGCAGGGGCTGCTCGGGGGCCGAATCGCGGGGTCGAAGTCGGGCCGTCAAAATCTCACGGCGGGCACGGCGACCCGCCGACAATCGATGGACCTCCCCACCCCCGGCAGCGCCGAACGCGAGGGACAAGCGAATACAAGGGCCGAACCCGCGGCGATGGTGGGCGCTGCGGTTCGGCGCGTTTTGCGGTCCGATTCCCGACGGTTCTTGCCACGCGCAGGCCACGGCCGCCGCGCTGCCCGTCACGTTCGGGGATGTGCAGGAACAGCGTCGTCGCCCTCCGGCCGATTGCGCCCATCGGCTCGCTGCATTCGATCGCACGTTGTTCGATCAGCCCACGGACCAAGCGGCGAGCAGCAGACCAAGGTCCACGCCATCGACGACGCCGTCATGGTTGAGATCGGCGTTGCAGTCGGCGCACGGTCCCCACGCGGACAGAAGGAGCCCGAGATCGGCGCCGTCGACCAGGCCGCTGCCGTCGAGATCGCCCAAGGGACCAACGGCCAGGTGTACCGACGCGCTCGCCACCGTGGCGCACTCGGTGGCGACCTCGACGTCGTAGTCGCCCTCGTCGTCAGGATCCGCCTGTGCGATCATCAGCGTGTCGGTTGTCGAGCCCGTGATTCGATCGTCGTCCCGGAGCGGCGCACCGTTGCGGCGCCACTGGAATCCAGCCGCACCGGCGCTTGGATCGATGATCGTCCCCACGGCGAACGATGCGGTGGACCCGACGGCCACCATCGTGTCCTGCGGCTGGGCGACGATCCACGGCGCACCGGTCGGACCCCAGATCGCAAGGCCCGAAACGAGCACGGGGCCGTTGTCGTCGTCAACCAGCGTCATCCCGCCGCAGACCACAAGACGACCCTGCCCAAGGGACACTGCGTCCCCGCCGGTCCAAGGCACCGTGCCGACGGCCGCCGGCGTCCATTCCCTGCCGGTCCAACGAACCAGTCCCGTCTGGTTGCCGCCGACCGGTGTGATCGAGCCCACCGCGAACAGCGATTCGCCCGCCCCGTCGCCAGCGTCGTGAACGGCAAGGCTGGTCACGCTGCCGGAGATCGAGTCGCCGAACGACTCCAGCGATCGACCGTCCCAGCGTGCGACGTATTTCAGCGGAACGCCATCGGCTTGGGTGAAGGCGCCGCCAATCCAAAGCGCCGGTCCGCGATCGTCGGTCCAGACCCGCAGCGCGCTCGCGCTGCCTCCCCCAGACGCCGTCTGGAAGTTCGCCACCAGAGGCACCCATTCCACACCGTTCCAGCGATTCAGGCGGTAGTTGCAGGTGAAGAGCGCCGGACCATTGCCGTCGTCAAACACTTCGACGTCGTAGTTCTCCCCTGGCGGCCCTTCGCCGAAGGCCTCCCAGGTCGCTCCGTCCCAAGCCGCGACGTTCTTCGCCGCGACGCCGCCCACCGAAGTGAAGCGACCGGTGATGAAGAGCTTCTGTCCCTCGCCAAGATCGCCAACCCGCATGCCCAGCACGGCGGGGTCGCCGCCCGGCAACGCGACGGAGCCGACGGTCGACCAGGAGGAGCCGTCCCAGCGCGCCAGACGCTTCGACGGAACGCCGCCGGCGGTATCGAAGAACCCGCCGGCATAGATTGCCGGACCGCTGCCGTCGTCGTAGACAGCGAGTGCGGCGACGGTGGACGACTTCCCGTCGAGCCCCTGCCCCGACGCATCGACCAGAGCGCTCCAACACGATCCGTCCCACCGGGCGATGCCCTTGGCAGGGACGTCGCCGGCAACGGTGAAGGACCCTCCGACGTAGATCACCGTGCGACCGTCCTCGATTCGCGGGAGCACCGCCGTCACCGTTCCGTTCACTCCGACTCCCGGCGCCAGCGGCGGCAGCGCACCCCAGTCGTCCTCCCCGATCCGTCCGAGGCTTCCGGCGCGACGATTGAACTGGAACTCGAATTCGCCTCCTGCGATCAACCGCCACGAGTCGCCCTCGCGCACACGACCGATCGCGTGGACGACACCTCCGAATGCGCCGTAAGGCAGCATGATCCAGTTCGCCCCGTCCCAGCGCTCGACCCGATCCTGGTAGACCTGCGGCTTTCCCGCATAGAGCGCAGGGCCGTCGCCCAGATCGATGACAGCGAGCGCCGTCGGCACCCCGGAGCTCCCCATCTGGGACCACCACGACCCGTTCCAAGTCGCGGCGTACTTGGCGGCGAATCCCCCGAGAATCGTGAACCAGCCGCCCGCGAAGAGGAGGGAGTTGCCGTCCGTCTCCAGCACCGCCAACGACGTGACCGCCTTGTTCGCGCCGCCGGCGAACGTCGTCCAGGCGCTGCCATCCCATTGTGCCAGGCGCAGAAGTGATTGGCCGTTCAGGGTCGTGAATGCTCCGCCGACGACGAGCCGCTCCCCCGCACCTTGGTCGAACGCCACCATCGCATGAACCACGTCGTTGGTGTCGGCGAGCGTGGTCCATGTCGAACCGGACCATTTCGCCACGAACGAGCCGGCGGGGTCATCGTCCGGACCGGCGCCACACACGAAGATCGCTGAACCTGATCCGTCGTTGTGCGCCATCACGGACTTGGGCGTGCCAGGAAGTCCGTCCCCCATTGCCTCCCATCGATTGCCGTCAAAGCGGGCCACCCGCGTCGCCGGCACGCCGCCGATGCTGTTGAACGTGCCGATGGCCACCAGCCACGCTTGGGTTCCGTCGTCGTACCGAGCCAGTCCCGTGACCGCGCCGTCGATCTGGACTGGGCCCACTGGGCACCAGACTTGGCCGTCCCACCGGGCCACGCCCGCAAGGGGGACGCCGGTGACGCTTGAGAACTCGCCGCCGGCAAAGAGGATCGGACCGCTCTCGGCGTCTTGCTCGAGCAGTGCGTGCACCGGGCCATCGAATCCGTACTGGGCGTAGAGCCCACGATGCCACCCAAGGTCGCAGTTCTGCGGGGAGGCGTCCGATCCCAGTGTCAAGGTCAGCATGGCCACCAGCGCCAAAGCGATCGGTCGGGCAAGCAGGTGTTCCGCGGCCATGCCGCCAGCATACACAACCCACTGTCGGAAAAGGAATTGAATCCCAATTCCGCAGGGTGCCGGGTACGCTGGCAGGATGCTTGCCGGACTCCGTCGAGTGTGCTCCGTCGCAATCACGGTCCTGATGGTGGTGATGCCGAGCGATCGCACGCAGGCCCAATCCACATGTGAGGGCGGTTGGCGCGACAGCAGCTTCGAACGCGGACTGGTGATGATCGGCTCCAGCGCCACGGAGGTTCCAGCGACGGTTTACGCGATCGCCCACGATCCCGACGGGGGTGGCATTGCTCCGGTGGTGGGCGGGTTCTTCAACGCCGGATTCGGCCGGAAACTGCTCTCGGTGACCCGCTGGAATGGCGCCGAGTGGGAGCCGATGGGCGCCGGATTCGACGGATCGGTTCGTACGCTCCTGGTTGCCGACCTCGGCAATGGACCGACGCTGCATGCGGGCGGTGCGTGGGCTGGCGCAGTCGCACGTTGGACGGGCGGCGACTGGAAGCAACTGGGGGGAGGACTGAACGGCACTGTGAACGCCCTTGCTCTGTGGCAAGGCGACACCGAGCCGCTGCTGATCGCGGGCGGTGCGTTCACCGAGGCGGATGGTCTGCCCGCCTCGCGGATGGCGGCCTGGGACGGCTCGGCGTGGATGGGACTGGGCGCAGGACCGAACGGGGAGGTGTTCGCGCTCGAGGTGTTCGACGACGGTTCCGGCTCCCGTCTCTTCGCCGGCGGCAGCTTTCTCACGGTCGGAGCTGGGGACATCGCATCGCATGTCGCGGCTTGGAACGGCACCGACTGGCAGGCGGTTGGGGAGGGTCTGCCCTGGAAGGTGCGGGCCCTGACGGTCTTCGACGATGGGAGTGGCCCGGCCCTCTTTGCCGGTGGCAGCAACGCGCCAGGCAGCGGCGGTGGAATGGCGAAGTGGAATGGAAGCGGTTGGACGCCAATCCAAGCGCCCGACACCGAGGTCTTCGCGCTCCGGACCGCCACCATCGACGGCGAGACGCGGCTCATCGTCGGGAGCGACCGCACCACGGTCGCCTTCTTCGCGCCTTGCGTGACCTTCCCGGGCGTCCACAGCTTCGACGGCTCGAGCTTCAAGCGCCTTGGCGATGTCGAGGATGCGGTGCGATCGATTGCCGTCGTTCCGGGTCCGAACGGCCAGGAGGAACTCCTCATCGGGGGTTCGTTCCGCACCACATCCAACGCGAAGGCCGAGGGCGTGGCGCGGTGGAATGGGAGCGGTTGGTCGAGCCTCGCTCCCGCGCGCCCGGGATTCTGGGCCGGCTGGACCGTTGAGGATGCGCAATGGGTGGAGCTCGATGGTGAGCCGACACTGGTGATCACCGGCCGCTTCGGCGAGGCCGGCGATGTGATGGGTGGTCCGGTCATGGCCTGGCGCGACGGCACGTTCATCCCCATCGGCGACGGACTTCGTGGCGTAGGCGCCTCGATCGCGACCTCGCCGGAGGAACCGGGCGTGCTCTATGTGGCGGGATCGTTCGAAGACAACGATGGCGATCCGGCGACCGTCACCGGGCTCGTCCGCTGGGACGGCAGCAGTTGGCAGTCGATCGCCTCGATCCAAGGAGGACCTCGATGCGCGATGGCCGCGGTCTGGCACGACGACGGCACTGGACAGAAGCTTTATCTCGGGGGCTGGTTCGACAAGGTGAACGGCCTCCCGGCAAAGGCTCTCGCGCGATGGACGGGAGAGGCTTGGGAGACGTTCGGCCCCACGATCAGCTCGGGCCGCGTTCGCGACCTGGTGGTCTTCGATCCAGGATCGGGAGCGGTGCTCTGCGCGATCGGGTACGTGGCGCCCGCGGGCGGTGGCGGTGGGGAGGTGGCAGCGTGGACGGGGAACGACTGGAAGTCGGTTGTCTCCGCGTATGACGACGGCGCGGCAGGAACCGTGTTCGACGATGGATCCGGCCCCGCGCTTTACGCGATCATCGCGAACGGCGCGTTGTACCGCTGGGGCGGCGCGCGGGCGGAGCTCTTGTCATCGGCCAACAACCATTGGCTCAACGCGATCCATGTGCACGACTTCGGCGAAGGCCCGCGCGTGGTCGTCGGCGGGGCGCAGAGCTCGTCGATGAACGCGATCCAGCTTTGGAACGGCGCCACGCTGGCACCGCTTCCGGGCATCTTCGCGAAGACCGCCGGCTTGTTCGACGGCGATGTGCGATGCCTCGCCTCGTTCCCGGGCGGCCGCCTCCTGGCCGGCGGCAATTTCGAGTATCTGATTGACGTGGCAGGCTATCGGCCGGCGCCGTACCTGGCGGTGTTCGACCCGTCGGGAGCCCCGTGGATCGTTTCGTCGCCAAAGGACCGCACCGTCTGGAAGGGTGGAAGCGCCGAGTTTGCCGTTGCGCTGTTCGAGTCCGAACCGCCGGAGGGAACGACCTTCCAGTGGCGCCGCAATGGCATGCCGCTGTCGGACGGGAATGGCGTGCTTGGGGCCACCACACCGACCCTCGTCATCCAAGGCGTCTCGATCCGCGACCACGGTGCGTACGACGTGGTCGTTGCCAACGCATGCGGCGACGATGTCAGCGGGACGGCGTGGCTGACGGTGACGTGCTTCGGCGACATCGACGGCAACGGGTCGGTTGACGGCGTGGATCTCGGACTCCTGCTCGCAGCCTGGGGCACGAACGATGCCGGTGCGGATCTCGACGGCAGCGGTTCCGTCGATGCCGCGGATCTTGCCGCGCTGATTGCGGCTTGGGGCGCTTGCTGATCCGCTTCGGCTCTTGCCCGCTCCACGCGCGGGCCCCGCCTCATCCCCGACCCGCGGCGAGCAGTTCGCGGGCGGGTCGCCGCGCGAGCGCGATCGCCGCGGGAAGCGCCGCCAGCGCCGCCATGGCCACGAGCACCGCGGCGCCGATCAGCGCCGGCGCCACGGGAAAGATCGGGCGCAATGGCAGTCCCAGCAGATCGCGGTGCATGCGGGTGCCGTTCCACGCCAGGCTCATGCCCAGCGCCGAGCCGGTGGCCACGGCGGCGAAGCCGATCAGGATCGCCTCGCCGACGATCAGGCGCAACAGCAGGCTCGGCGGGGCGCCGACGGCCCGCAGGATCCCGAACTCGAAGCGCCGGCTGTGAATGCCCGCCGCGATGACGTTTCCCACGCCGAAGCAGCCCAGAACCAGCGCTGCGAAGGCCACCGTGCTCGTCACCCCCAGGAGCGTTCGCCCGATCTCGTCGATCGCCGCCCGAATGGCGCGGCCGCTCGCGTATCGGACCCCCGGCACGGCGTCCTCGACGGCCTTCATCACCGCTTCGTCCGTCGTGCCGGGATCGAGGTTCATCTGGACGATCGTCGCCTCCTTGGCGCCGTAGAGGCGGCGCATCACGTCGAAGTCCATGAACACGCAGCTCACCGCCTGCTCCATGTAGGCGCTGCGGATCCCGAACCACTGCGTGGCGATGTCGAGCCCCGCGGCGCCAACCACCCCCACGATGCGGAACGGGCGCTCCGTGCGGGCGCTGCCGAGGCTGATCGTGTCGCCCACGCCCAGTCCGCGGGCGGCGAGGAACTGCTCGGCCACCAGCACGCCCTCGCCGGCGCGAAGGGCGGGAATCGCCTCTTCGGGCGTGCCCTGCTGCCAGTCCAGGCGGTTGAGGCGGAAGAACGGCTCCGCCTCGAAACCGACGCATACCACGCTCGGCGGGGCCATGCCCTGCACGCCGAGCTGCTGCTCGGCGCCCACCCGCAGGGGCAGGTAGCCGATCGCGGCGGTCTCCCGAACGAACGGCAGGGCGGCGATCGTCGCCTGCTCGTCGGGCGAGAGGCCGGACATGCGGAAGGCGAAGCCGTCGGCAAAGCGGATGCGGTCGAACCAGTCGCGCATCAGCGACTCGCCCCCCGACCAGGTGCTGACGAGGACGGACATGCCCACCATCAACGCGCCGGCTGTGAAACCGTTGCGGAACGGCGTCGCCGCCATCGACTCCCGCAAGAGGCGCGGCGGCAGGTGAAGCGCCGACGAGACGAGCGGGGCCAATCCCGGCAGCAGGATCCGCAGCACCGGCACCGCCAGCAGGAACCAGCCGATGTGCTGAAGGGGAATGCCGACGCTCGCGTACACCCAGAACCTCGCCTGCACGTCGGGGATGCCGAGGAGCGCGAGCTGAATCCCCACGCAGAGGAGTCCGGCGAAGGTCGCGAGGACGAAGCCGTGGCGTGAAGGCGGCGCGCTGCGGGCGGCGAGCGCCCGCAACGGCGAGACCCGGCAGGCGCGCCAGGCGGGGAAGGCCGACCCCAGCACGCCCGCCAGCAGCGCGCCCGCGAGCGAGAGCGCGACACCAAGCCACGAGATTGTGAGTCCGCCCGGGATCTGCTCCGGGAACTGCACCAGGACCAGCCACGCGAGCCCCATCCCGAGCGGCACGCCGATCGCGCCCCCGATTCCGCACACGATCGTGCCCGCCAGCACCTGCGCCATGAAGAGCTGGCGGCGCGATCCGCCGATGCAGCGCACGACCGCCATCATCCGCTCCTGCTCGACGACGGCGGTCGTCATGCCCGTCGCGACGATGAACGAACAGCTCAGGAAGGCGATCGCCGCTCCGAGCACGAAGCCGAGCCGCGACGCCCGCACCTGACGGTCGAATCCGGTGGCCGCCATCTCCGCGGGTTCGAGTTGGAGCGGCGGGGCAAGGCGACCGGCATTGGCGGCGCACCATTGCCGCACGTCGAGGTCGTCGTCGAGGATGATCGAGACGACGGAGACCTCGTTGGTGCGCCCGGTCGCCTCGCCCGTTGCGGCGAGCGACAGTTGTCCTTCCGGGCGCTGCAGCATGCCGAGCACCGGCCGCTTGTAGATGCCGACGACCTCGAACTCGAGCGGCGGTCCGAACCGCTGCAGGCGCAGCCGATCGCCGAGCCCGGCGTGGAGCGTCGATGCCGCGAGCGGGTCGAGCAGGAGTTCGCGGTCGTCGCGGGGCAGGCGGCCCTCCGCGAGCTCGACCTGCTGGAACCGCTCCATGCCCGAAAGCTCGACGCCCCGCACGTTGACGTTCGCGCGCGGAGCGTCGGTGACGCTCCCATCCGGGTTCGGCTTCACGAGCGTGATCGAGGCGAACAGGCGACCTTCGGCGAGCTGAACACCGGGCCAGGTCCGAACGTCGCCCACGATCGCCGCGTCGAAGCGGGCGTTGAACTCGTGGATGATCCGGGCGTCGGTCGTGCCCAGGGCGCGTTCGATCCGATCGGCGACCGTCTGCTGAAGCGAGCCGATGGCGCAGGACACCGCGGTGACCAGGCTCGAGGCCAGGCCCACCGCGGCGATGAGCAGCGCGGTCCTACCGCGCCGTCCCGCAACACTCGTGCGTGCGATGGGCCAGCTCGACAGCATCGATGCCTTCCGATTCGAACGATCCCGCGACGACGCCGTCGCGAATGACGAACACCCGCCGGCAGTGCGTGGCGGCGGCGGGCTCGTGGGTCACCATCACGACCGTCATGCGCTGCCGCTCGGCCAGCTCGTGCAGCAGGCGCCACATGTGATCGCTGTTGGCGGAGTCGAGGTTGCCCGTCGGCTCGTCGGCGAGGAGCACGCCCGGCGAGAAGAGCAGCGCCCGTGCGATGCCGACGCGCTGCTGTTCGCCGCCCGAAAGCGCATCGGGCCGGTGGTGCCCGCGATCGTGGAGGCCGAGATCGGCGAGCAATCCGCTCGCTCGCCGTTCGAGCTCCCGCCGGTCGCGCCGGTCGAGGAGTCCGGGCAGCATCACGTTGTCGAGGGCACTCAGCGTGGGAATGAGATTGTGCTGTTGAAACACGACGCCCACCGTGCGACGGCGGAAGAGCGTGAGCTCGCGCTCGCTCATGCGATCGACGCGCTGGCCCGACACCTCGACCGTTCCGGCGTCCGGCCGATCGAGACCGGCGAGCAGGTGCAGCAGGGTGCTCTTTCCGCTCCCCGACGGGCCCATGATGGCGTAGAACCCCGGTTGCTCGATGGTGAGTTCGGCGCCGCGCAGCGCCTCGACCACCCGGGCGCCGATCCGGTAGCTCTTGCGCACACCAACGACCCGCACGGTGGGGTCGGACTTCCGTTCATTCGCAGAAGCGCCGCTCCCTTCCGTACGCGCCGTGCCCTCCGCGGCCGGCTCAGGCAACCGGATGCCTTTGGTCGTAGCTTGCCGCGTCCATGAGCGTGGCGATGGGAGCGGTATCGGCGCAGCGGAGCTTGACCAGCCAGCCGGCACCGAAGGAGTCGGAGTTGACGAGCGATGGATCCTGGGCGACGGCGCCATTGACCTCGACCACTTCGCCGCCCACGGCGGAATAGACGTCGCTGGTGGTCTTGACCGATTCGACCTCGCCCAGGGAGCCGCCCGGCTGGACCCTTGTCCCGACCGGCTTCATCTCGACGTACGTGATGTCGGTCAGCTCGTCGGCGGCGTACTTCGAGATTCCCACGGTGACGACGTCGCCGTCCACCTTGAACCACTCGTGCGAATCGGAGAATCGGTAATCGGCAGGGCTGGCCAAGGCGGATGCTCCCGTTGTGGTGGTTGGGGGAAGGGAAGCCGAGATGATAGCCCGTGTCCCCGGGGGGAGAATTCCCGACCAACAATGAGGGTTTCGGGGCTTCCGGCGGGTCGTTCTTATCGGAAGTCGATCAAAAACAGGGGCTTGCAGCGGTTCCCACCGCCTATGTAAAAATGGGCAAAATGTCGAGGTGGCCCCTTGCCTTGGCGCGAAGGTCCGATTACTGTTCTGTTAATCGAGGGTGAATCAGCCCTCGACCTTTCCTCAGGATCTTTCTCCCCTCCGGAAAACGTCGGCCCTTGTGGTCGACGTTTTCTTGTGCGCAGGTGACGTTGCAGCCGCGCAACGCCCGACGGTAGGCACCGTCGCGGTGCGAGACTTCGAACCGGTCGTCGACTGTCGACTGTGGATGCATCCGGTGCTCGAGGACAACGGATGACGTTCGCGCGGCGACGAATGGCGAGCCGAACAGACAATCCGCGACAGGCTGCTAAACTCGGATCCTCTCGATTCGCCGTCCATCGACGCAACCACTCATGCTGCTCACGCTTGCCGTCAGTTCTCTTCGCTCCCTCGTTCACGAGAACGGCCAAGGCGGCATGAACCTGATCGATGTGCCGCGGTTCGCGATGCGCGAGTTGCTGCTTCGCGGGCTCAACGTGCCCTCGTCGATGCTGGCCGGCATGTCGCTTGCCGATCTCGATCGACTGCGCGATGCGGCGGACAAGGAAGCGTGTCCGTGCCTCCTGCTGATCGGCGACGAGCCGTTGCGGTATGCCGGCCCCCCCGGCAAGGTCGAGGGTTCCCGCGATCTCTTTCAGCGCTTGTCCACCGCGGCGCATCGGCTGGGGTGCAACTCGATGGTGATCTCCTGCGCCGCTGACGACACGGAAGAGTCGTTCGAACTCACCGCGACGGGAATCAAGGAGTCGATGGCGAGCGTCGAGCGCCTGGAGCTCAACGTTCTGATCCGTCCGCAGGAGGGGTTGACCGCCGATCCGACACGGATGACGGAGCTGATCAAGCGAATCGGCGGCTTCCGGATCGGCTCGTTGCCGACGTTCGAGCATGCGGCCTCGACCGGGGATCTCGAGTCGGCGCTCCGGCGGCTGGCGCCGTACGCGGGGGCGATGCACGCCACCATCCACGACTTCGACGCCAAGGGCGGGCATCCGGACTACGACCTGGCGGCGTGCGTGCAGGCGATCCGAAGCGTAGGATACGCCAACACCTTGGCCATCGAGTACGCCGGACATGGCGATCCCGTCGCAAACATCGATCAGGCCCGCGTCGTCCTCACGGATGCGATCGAGGCCGGCACGGGTGGTTGATGTGGACGCCTGTCCGTCTTTGCAGGGACGACCACTGATCGTGACGATCGACGGTCCCGCCGGCACGGGGAAGACCACCGTCGCCGCGGCACTGGCGCGGCGTTTGGGTCTCGAACTGCTCGACACCGGTGCCATGTACCGCGCGGCGGCCCTTATCGCGATCGAGCAGGAGATTCCACCCACCGACGGGCCGGCGTTGGCCCGGGCCGTGGAGCAGTCCGACATGCACTTCACCTGGGGCATGGATCGCCCGCGGCTCCTGATCGGCGAGCGCGACGTGAGCGAGCGGATCCGTGATCTCGACGTGACCGATGTCGTGTCGATCGTGGCCAGCCAACCCGAGGTGCGCCGCGTTCTCGTGGCCCAGCAGCGCCGCATCGCGCACGAGCATCGGCGCCTGGTGACCGAGGGGCGCGACCAGGGATCGGTGGTGTTCCCCGATGCGCCGGTCCGCTTCTACCTCGATGCGCCGGCGCACGTGCGGGCCTCGCGTCGGACGGAGGAGTACCGCGCGAAGGGCAAGACGATCGATGCCCAGGCGGTACGGGACGACATCGAGCGCCGCGACCGCATCGACACCTCCCGACTCGAGGCGCCGTTGACCTGTCCGCCCGGCGCCATCGTGGTCGACACGGCGCGCTTCACGGTGGACAACGTCGTGGACGAACTCGAACGGCATGTGCGCGAGCAGGTGCCGGGACTACCGGTCTTCGACGAGCAGGATCAGGTCGATGCGGACGGCCCCACCGGCGACCCAACGGAGCCGAACGCGTGAGGCGCCTCCAGTTTCGGCGCCGCGTGCCGGGGCGCTCGGCGCTGGCGATCCTGTGGTGGGACTTCTGCGAAACGCTGGTCCGGATCTACCTGAAGATCGCCCATCGGGCGTGGTTCGACGGCATCGAGCGGGTTCCGCGCGAGGGACCCTGCCTCTTCGTCTCCAACCACCTGTCGTTCCTCGACCCGATGCTCAACGGCTCGGCGGTGCGCGATCGCCAGATCAGTCCGATCGCCCGGGAGTCCCTGTTCAAGTTCAAGCCATTCGGCTGGGTGCTTCGCTCGGTGGGAGTGATCCCCGTGAAGGACCAGGGAGGAGATGCGGCCTCCATGCGTGCCGCTCTCGCCGAGCTCGCCGCCGGCCGATGCGTGCTGATCTACCCGGAGGGTTCCCGCTCCGACGACGGCGCGTCGGCGCCGTTCAAGCGCGGGGTGGCGGTGCTGCTCAAGCGGTCGAGCGTGCCGGTACTCCCCATGGCCGTGGACGGGACGTTCGACGCCTGGCCGCGCTCCCGCCACTTTCCCGCCTTCGGCGTTCCGATCGTGGTCCGAATCGGATCGCCGATCTCCCACGAGGAGCTGTTGCGCGACGGTCCGGACGCGGCGCTCGAGCGCCTGCGGAGAGAGATCGAGAAGTTGCGTCTGGAAGCGCGGGCGAGATTGCGACAGCGCACGAAGGGGCGATGGCCGCGCCCGGGCGTGGCGGATCGAGCCTATTGGGAGACCGAGCACGGCGCCGCAGCGGCGAGCTGACGAGCGCCGCATGTGCCCCGCGCTCGGAGGCCGGACAACGGGGCTCGCAAGAACGAGCTCGAGCGACGCCCGCCGCTTCCCCGCCTCAAGCAGCGCCGTCGCCTGGTCGGGAACGCGGAGGCCCGGTCTTCACCGCGCTCCAAAGGACGCTCCTCGCCGGACGTCTCGTCCCGGAATCAATGAAACCGGCCGCGGCAGTGCCGCGGCCGGTTTCGTTGGGTGGGAGTGATCTCGTCTGAACGATCGATCAGCGGCACGGACCCCAGGCCGCCAGCAGGATGCCGAGATCGGCGCCGTCGGTCGTGCCGTCGCCGTTGAGGTCGGCATCGGGGGTTCCCCAAGCCGCCAGGAGCGTGCCGAGATCGGCGCCATCGACGACACCGTCGTCGTTCAGGTCGCCCGTGCACGGGACCGCGGTATCGAGGTGCACGATCCAACTCTGGTTCGCCGGCCCCGACGGGCTGCCCCAGCCGGCGATCCAGCTTCCGTCCGAGGAGATCGCGGAGGCGAACGCGAAGTTGTAGCCATCGGGATAGGCCACGCCGAGCTCGTCGAGGTACTCGCTGATCTTCATGGTGCCGATGCCCTCGCGCCAGATGATCGCGGTCCCAAAGGTGGCGGGGCCAAGTCCCCACGTGCCGCCGACGATGGTCTTGCCGTCGTCGGTGATCCCGGTGCCCGCCATGCGCGACTGGCCGCCGACGGCGAGATTCGGCAGCGACTCGTTCATGTCGGTCTCGGTGTTGTATCGGTACGCGCTGCCAACGCCGAAGAACCCGGCGATGTCGAGGCCGGTGACCCACTTGCCGTCGCCGGACACGTCGTACGCCTCGCCGGCGGATCCTCCCGCCGGCTTGAAGATGAGCTCCTGGACGCCGTCAACCCACACCGCGCCTTGGCGACCGGCACCGTCTTGCCAACCCGCCACCACGCTGCCGTCGAAGTTCGCGGCGTTCGCCCGGCTGCTCTGATCGACCACGGTCGAGCCGAGGTCGGCCATGCCGCTGCCGTCGGTCCACTGGCTGGCATGCGCATCGGCGCACCCGAGCCAGCCGAGCCCCACCACGGAATTCCCGTCGCCCGAGATGGCCCAGCCCGAACTCGTTTCCGAGTCGCACGAATCGCCGATGCCGCCGAGGAGCATCCACTCGCCGGCGGTGACGTCATAGCGGCTCATCTCGTTCACACCGCTGTCGGGGTTCAGAGAGGTTCCGGAGACGAAGAGGCCGTCGTTGGAGATCTTGCCCTGGCCGCCCACGCTGTTGCCGGGAATCGTGCCGCCGATCAGTTGCATGCCGCCATCGACGGTCCAGATGAAGTACTCGGTGGTCCCGAACGAGCCCGCACCAACGCCGTTGTCGCTGATGCCCTCGAGGAGCCCGGCGTTCGCGGGGGCGGTGTAGAAGTCGGAGGCCAGCGCCAGGTTGGCCATGCCGGTAGCGGCCACGGCGGTCAGGATTCGAATGGTCGTTGTGTTCATGTGTTCTCGCTCCAATGCTGCTGAAGTGGGGGATCGATGCCGTCCTGGCCGGGGAGATGCACCCGCCGCTCGACGGGTATCGGGTGCCATGCTACTCGGTTTCTCGGGCGTGTCGAGAACCCTTTGGAGGTTTCTTCAAAGAAATCTTCAGACATTGCTTTGCCGGGTTTCTGGAGCTACGATCGGGCCCATGGCACCACCAACCACCGCCACCTTGGGTTTTGACGAGGACTGTCGGACCGCCGTCGGCAACCTCCGCTCGACCCTTTTGGGCCTCTTTCGAGCGCTGGACGCCGACCCGACCCGTCCCCAGGAGATCGCGCGGCGCTTCAAGCTCGACAAGAGCCTCACATGGAAGGTGTCCAAGGCCCTTCAGTCAGACGACGCCTTCTCCGCGGCGGCCGCCCTTCCCGGCGCGAGCGGCGTGGGCATCCTCCTCGACGCGATGCGGCGCGGCGGGGCGCCCGCCGATCTTTTGGCCCAGGCCCGGAACGCATCGGACGAGTACGAAAGGGTCATCGAGATCCACACCGGCGATCGGGACACGATGCGCCTGATCCTCGACAGCCTGAGCCGCGACGAGCGGGCGCTCGAGGTTGGCCGTCGGCAGGCGTTCCGCGGCAACAGCGGGATCTGGGGGATCCAGTGCCAGGTTCGCGTCTCCGCGGACTTTGTCGCGCCCGCGGCCTCGAACGCCGACCGACTCGACCTCGGGATGCTGGCGGGATGTACCCGCGTGCGTCGGCTTCGTCCGATTGCGTCGTGGCCGATCCTCGACGTCCATCACCTTCGCGACGATCGCACGGCGAACCTCGATCAACCCTTGTATCAGCCATGGGGCGATGCGAGCGACGATGGCGGCTGGATCCTGCGGCCGTTCTGCACCGAGACGATGCCGGCGCTGACTCGTCGGGAGATGCCCTACGGCGTGCGCTACGAGTTGGGGGACGGCCCGGTTGGCCGCACCGGCGAGTTCGGTTGGTACGGCGGTCACGTGCGTCGCAGCGCGGTCCCGCGCTTCGCCGGTCCTGGCGACACGTACGGGCAATTCGAGGTCGGGATCAGCCTCCCCACCGAGACGCTGCTCTATGACCTCTTTGTTCACCACACGTTGGCCGAGGCGCTCAACCCCAAGGTTCTGCACTTCAACCGGCTTCCCGAGCATATCTCGCGCTCGGACCCGTCGCAGCGACTGCCCATCGCCGCCAAGGTTCACGATCTTGGCCGTCATCCAGCCGTCGCGACGCCGCTCGTGGAGCAGTACGACCGGGTCATTGCCTCGGCGATGGGAAACGTCGGCTGGGACCTCGCCGACTTCCACTGTCTGCGGGTGGTGTACAAGTATCCGCCCCTGCTCTCGACGATCGGACTGCGGTACGAGCTGCCTGCGCGGACGAGCAAGGGCGAGACGTCCGACGCCTGATCCCGGTCGCGGGCTGGCGGCATTCCACTAGGCGGTCGCGGCGACCGTTCCGCGTGTCGGCTTCAGCGGGCGCTCGGCTTCCAACCGGCGGCGGGCCTCCTCCGACTCGGCGAAGTCCTCGCCGAAGCGCACGAGACGCAGGCTGTTGGCAATGACGATCACGTAGCCGAACGCGTACAGGAACGGCGCGATCCACAAGCTGATCTTGCCCGTGGCGGCCAAGGCCAGGCCGACGATCGCCAGCACCAGGCTCGCGGCGATGTTCTGTCCGATGATCGACTTGGTTCGGCGAGCGATCTCGACGAGGAAGGGGATGTGGCGCAGGTCGTCGTTCATAAGCGCCACGCCGGCGGAGTTCGTCGCGATGTCGGAACCCGACAGGCCCATTGCCACGCCCACGTCGGCGGTGGCGAGGATCGGACCGTCGTTGATCCCGTCGCCGACGACCAGCGTGTGGTGACCGCGGCTGATCAGGTACTTCAACTCCTCGTGCTTCTCCTCCGGCAGGCACTCCGCCTCGATCGAATCGACGCCGACCATCTGGCCCACCCGCTTCGCCACGGAGAGGCGATCGCCGGTGAAGATGCACACCCGGCGAATGCCAAGCTCGCGCAGCCGACCGACGACCTCGGCCGCGTTGCGCCGCAGCTTGTCCTCGAGACCGACGGCGCCGAGGTAGGTGTCGCCCTGCATCACGTGGACGCCCGACATCCCTTCGATTCGCGACTCCACCGCCTGAACCTGGGGCGCGATCGCCGGATGCTCCTCCACGAGCCAACTGGCGCGACCGACGCGAATCGGTCCCTGCGCTGCGCGGGCGATGACGCCGCGACCGTGCACTTCCTGGTAGCCATCGATCGGCTCGGGCTGGATGCGGGCCCGTTCCGCGGTGTCGAGGATCGAGCGGGCCAACGGGTGGTTCGACGACTGCTCGCCGGTGGCGGCCGCCTGCAGCAGCGCCGCGCCTTCGATCCCCTCGGCCGGGGCGAGACGACTCACTGCGAACTTGCCCGTCGTCAGCGTGCCGGTCTTGTCAAGGACGACCGTCTCGACGTTCGCCGCCGCTTCGAGCGTGCGGGTCTGCTTGATCATGATGCCGAGGCGGGCGGCTGCCGCGAACGCCGCCACCATGGCCGTCGGATGCGCGATGAGAAGGGCGCCGGGGCACGTCACGACGAGCACGGTGATGGCCCGGGCCGTGGCCTCGTTTCGCACGGCGGGATCGGCGTTCTTCGAGGTGAAGAACCACACCAGCCCGGCCACCATCAACACGACGGGGACGTAGTAGGTGGCGAGTTGCTCGATCAGCTCCTGCTTCTCGCTCTTGGCCGATTCGGCCTCGCGGATCAGGGACTCGACCTTGCCGATGGTGGATTCGGCCGCGACGGCGGTGACCTCGACATCGATCTGTCCGGTCAGGTTGGTGGTGCCCGCGTACACGTCGGTGCCGGGAATCGCCTCGATCGGCACGGCTTCTCCGGTGAGCGAGGCCTGGTTGATGTTGCTGGTGCCGGTGCGGACCCGGCCGTCCGCCGGGAGGTTCTCGCCCGGCCGCACGCGAACGATCATGCCCGGTCGGACCGCGGCCACGCCGACCTCCCGCTCGGTGCCGTCGGCCTCCACGACGCGGGCGATGTCGGGCGTGAGCTCGATCAGGTCGCGGATGGCCCGCTGCGCCCCCCACGCCGTCCGCGAAAGGATGAGCTTCGCCAGCCACAGGAAGAAGGAGAGGAACCCCGCCGCCGGGAAGTTGTTGACCGCCATCGCCGCCAGCACGGCGAGCGATGCCAAGGAGTCGCTCGAGGGTTGGCCCGCCACCACCTCGCGAAGGGCACCACGAAGCAGTGGGACCACGAGGATGAAGGACCCGATGATTGCCGGAATCTGGGCCACCTGCTCGGTGAGGCCGATCATCGAACCCAGCCAGGAGGCCAGGAGCAGGACGCCGCCGAGGAGGGCGACGAAGAGTTGTCGCTCCAACGTCTCGGCACCGTGGGAACCGGCCTCGCGGATCTTCTGGTCCTGATCAGCGGCACCGGCAAGCGTGAGTTCCGACATGCGTGGCTCCGGCACGGGAGGGGAGGGGGTGCAGTGTACCGCCCCCGACCTTCGACGGCGGCGGTCGATGCGGCACCGCGTCCCTACGTCGTTGGGCCCCAAGGGGTTCGCCGAGGCCCAGACGGAGTCGATTTGAGGGTGGCGTTCGGGTCGAGGGGCAGCGGGCATGCGTGTCCGTGCGTGTCCAAGTTGGGAGGGACCGCGTGTCTGTGCGTGTCCAAGTTGGGGAGGGACCGCGAGCTATAGTGGCCGCTGGTCCGGGCTTCGGAGGCCGACGCGTGAGTGGACAAGTGACGGCAATCGTGGGCGACGGGCAGATGGGCCTGGTCTTGGCGGCGGTGCTGGCGGAGAAGGGCCTTCCCGTCCGCCTCTGGGGACCGTTTCCCGACCACGTGGCCGAGCTCGCCGCGACCCGTCGATCCCGCCGGCTGCCCGCGTTCCAGCTCGACCCCTCGGTCGATGTGCTGGCCGACCACACCGCTGCCCTGCGCGGGGCGAGCCTGGTCGTCAATGCCATCCCAACGCAGTACATCCGCCCCGTGTGGACGCGCCTCGGCGCCTCGGTTCCCGCCGACGCCGCCGTCGTGAGCGTCGCCAAGGGGGTGGAGAACACGACCATGCTCCGACCCACCCAGGTGCTCGCCGAGCTCATGGAGCATGGGCCCGCGTCCGGCGGTTCGGGCGACGCCTTGTCGCGCGTGGCCGCCCTCTCGGGTCCGACCATCGCTGCCGAGATCGCCCGGCACCTGCCTGCAGCCATGGTCGCCGCGGCGGCCGACGGCGAGCTTGCCCGACGGATCCAGGCCACGTTCAGTTGCCGCTACCTGCGGATCTACACCAACACCGATGTCGTCGGTGTCGAGTTGGCGGGCGCGGTCAAGAACGTGATCGCGCTCGCCGCCGGCATGGCGGAAGGACTCGAGCTGGGATTCAACGCAACCAGTGCCTTGCTCGCACGCGGGCTCGTCGAGATCGCGCGACTCGGGACGGCGCTCGGGGCCAGGTCCGAGACGTTCTTCGGCGTCGCGGGCGTGGGCGATCTGGCGACGACGTGCTTCAGTCCCGAGGGCCGAAACCGAACCTGCGGCGAGCGCCTCGGTCGCGGCGAGACGCTGGAACAGATTCTCGCCAGCAGCCAGTCGGTGGTCGAAGGGGTACCGACCACACGATCGGTCATGGAGCTCAGCCGCAAGCTCGGACTCGACATGCCGATCACGGCGGCGGTGTACGAAATCCTGTTCAACGGCCTTGCCCCAGCGCGGGCGATTGCGGAACTGATGGGGCGGGAGTTGAAGGCGGAGTAGGGTCAGACCGTCGGGCATCAAGGCATCAAGGCATCAAGGCATCAAGGCATCGAGGCATCGAGGCATCGAGGCACCGAGGCACCAAGGGACCGAGGCACCGAGGCACCGAGACGTCAGGAGTGGCAGGCCACTGCCCGCCGTCCTCATCGATGCCGGCGCAGCCGGATCGCCAGCCGGCGAAGCCGGCGCACACCGGTTACCTTCTGACGCTCATGTCTCCTCCGATCCGTCCTCTCCGCGTTGCGGCGCTGTTCTCGGGTGGCGGACGCACGCTGGTGAACCTCCAGGACCGGATCGAGGAAGGCTCGCTGGCCGCCGAGATCGTCACCACGATCGCGTCCCGGCCCGACTGTCCAGGCATCCAACGGGCGAAGGCGCGTGGATTGCCGGTCGAGGTCGTGTGGCGGCACGACTACCCGGAGGAGCCAGCCCTCCACAATCGCCTCGACGCCGTGCTGATCGCGTCGAGGGCGGAACTTGTTGTCCTCTGCGGGTACCTGCGGCGGTTCCGGGTCGCTGCGCCATCCGGACTCGACTGGTCGGGCAGGGTGATGAACATTCATCCGGCGCTGCTTCCCGACTTTGGCGGCCAGGGCATGTACGGCGACCGCGTTCACGCCGCTGTGCTGGCCGCGGGTCGGACCGTCAGTGGATGCACCGTGCACTTCGTGGATCCGATCTACGACCACGGTCCGATCATCCTCCAGCGCACCTGCCCCGTGCGGCCGGACGACGATGTTGCCACGCTGGCGGCACGGGTCTTCGCAGTGGAATGCACAACCTATCCCCAGGCGATCCAGTGGCAGGCCGAGGGACGTCTCAGGATCGAAGGCGGTGCGGTGGTCGTCCAAGCGGCGTTCCCCCCGGGATGAGGGGCGTGGCGACGGCTCGGAGGTGACTGCGATCGTGCCGGCCTGTCCAGCCTGCTCCCTACCATTGCCGGCATGTCAGCGGGACCTCATCCTCGGCGGCGTCGCCCTGCGCGGGCGATCCTGAGTGCCCTTGCCTTTGGCGCTTGGATGGCTGTCGCTCCGCTGCCCGTACTCGGACAGACCCCTTCCGCGCCCTTCGGCACGACAAGCCAGTCCAGCCCCCGGGAGCCGATTCCCAGCGAGGCCCAGATCGTCGAGGCGTTTGGACGCCGGGACTACAACGAGGCGCTGCGTCTCGTCGATCGGGCGCTCAAGGCCGACCCTCGCGACAGCTATCTCCACTACAACCGGGCATGTGCCTTGGCCTTGATGGGGCGCACCGACGATGCGGCCGCCGCCCTCATGGACGCGGTTCGGAACGGGTTCCGCGACTTCGCCCACATGCAGCGGGATCCCGATCTGGAGTCCCTGCACGAACACGACACCTACCGGGCGATCCTCGAGGCCAAGCGTCGCGTCGATCAGGACTCGGCGACGGCTCAGCTTCAGGAGTGGAAGCGAACCTTCGGCGAGAAGGGCTACCGCTACGAGACGGATGAGAAGCACCGTCTGCTGTTCGCCACCGCACTGGACGAAACGTCGCATGCGGCCACCCTCGCCATGCTCGAGCGCCAGTCCGACGAGATGGCCCGTTCCCTTTTCGGCGGCCCGCCGGACTACTTCGTGCTCATCGTCGTGCCCACGACCAAGGATGCGCAAGCGTTCTTCCGCGAGCTCGGCCAGCGAGATGCGACCTTCGACAGCCCGAACGTGGCGGGCATCTACGAGCATCGTTTCCGCCGCCTGGTTTCCACCGACACCGGTGCCTCCTTGCGCCATGAGTTCGCCCACGTGATGCACTACGGTCACATGGAGCGGCTTGGTCAGTCGCATCCGCTGTGGATCCAGGAGGGATTGGCCAGCCTCTACGAGGAGTACCGACCCGGTCCCAACGGCACCTTCGAGTTCCTCCCCAACGAACGACACAACGTCATCCGAACCCTGGTGCGCGGCGGCCGCGCCATGAAGTGGGAGGAACTGTTCCGGCTGCCGGCGGAGCGTTTCATGGAGCGGGCCCAGGCGCTGTATCCGGAGGTCCGTTCCGTGTTCGAGTTCCTGGCCGCCCGGGGCGTGCTCGCCGATTGGTATCGCAACTACGTGGCCTCCTTCGAGCGAAGTCCGAGCGGCACCGAGGCGTTCGAGACCACCTTCGGCAAGCCGATCGGCGAGATCGAACGGGCGTGGCGGGCATGGGTGGCCAGCAGCGCCCGCGTCGATCGGGAGGTCTCGACGGGGGACGCCTCGTTGGGCATCGCCGTCGAGGACGAGAACGATGGGGCCCGCGTGACGCAGGTGATGCGCGGTTCCGCCGCGGCCTTGGCGGGCATCCGTCGGGGGGACGTGATCGTCGCTGTCGGCGACCGCACCACGCCATCCGCGGCCGAGTTGACTGCGGCGGTGGCCGCCCGGCGGATCGGCGACCAGGTGGAGGTGCGCTTTCGCAGGCGGGGCGAGTACCACTCCGTCCAAGCGACGCTCCGGCCATTGCCCGCATCGCCGGTGCTGGCGCAATGACCACACCTTCCCTTGCGTGGCCGAGCCGCGGCGTTGCTGAGGTCGCACGCACCACCTACACTCCGGCGGACCCGATGAAAACGAACGCGTTTGCCGCCGAGCGGGCGACTCCATGACCGAGCACTCGAAACGGACGTTCGGCTCGGACTTCAAGCGGTTCTTTCTTCGCGGGCTGGCGATCCTGTTGCCCACGGTGTTGACCTTGTGGTTGGTGGTCTACGCCTACCGGTTCCTCGACAGTGCGATCGCGTCTCCGATCAACGCCGGCATTCGGGTGGCGATCGGCCAGGCGACGCCCTACTGGACGCCGCTGCACGATGTCTTCGATCCACCGGCATCGGCCGTGCGGGAGGAGATCGAGACGATTCGCAGGTCCGGAAAGACGCCGCCGTCGGAGTCGGCTGTCCAGGCCTCGCTCCGGCAGCGTCGGATCGAGCAATGGTGGGAAGAGCGGTGGTACCTCAACCTGGTCGGCCTCGCGGCCGCCATCATCGGGGTCTACATGGCGGGCCGGCTCCTCGGCGGCTTTTTGGGCCGGCGGATGTACGCCCGCGTCGAGCAGTTCCTGGTCTCGGTGCCGGTCTTCAAGCAGGTCTACCCGTACGTCAAGCAGGTGGTGGACTTCCTGGTGGCGGAGGACAAGCCGATCAAGTTCAACCGGGTGGTCGCCGTCGAGTATCCTCGGAAGGGCGTCTGGTCCATCGGCCTGGTCACCGGTGGTCCCATGTCGCACATCCGGAAGTACTCTGGCGATTCGGTGACGCTCTTCATTCCCAGTTCGCCCACGCCATTCACCGGCTACACCATCACGGTGCCGCGGTCGGAGGTGCGCGAGCTGCCGATCACGATCGACCAGGCCCTCCGGTTCGTGGTCAGCGGCGGGGTGCTGGTGCCGGAAGGCCGGAGCGTCGAAAAGGCAGGCGACGCACCCTCGGGAGGGGCGTCGGATCCGGACTCGTTGTCGTTTGTGGCTCTACCCTCCACGGCCGTTTCGGCGGGAGACCCCGGAGAGGAGCGGACCTGAGGTCCAGGCCCGCACGCTTGCCGCCCGTCCGGCGGCTCGGAGAAGCGTTATGCAGATCAACATCAGCGCCAAGCACATGACCCTGACGCCGGCGATAGAGGACTACGCCCGGAAGAAGGTCGAGAAGCTCCCGCGCTACTACGACCGGATCCAGCAGGTCGAAGTCATCATCCAGAAGGACAAGACCGGGTACAGCGTCGAGGTGCTGACCGATGTCGAACATCACGACGACTTTGTCGCCTCGAGTTCGCACGACGATCTCTACGCGTGCATCGACCTGGTCGTCGACCGCTCGATCCGCCAGTTGACCGATCACAAGAGCCGCATTCGCGGCAATCGGCACCACAACGGACACGGTGAGAAGCTCCCATGAAGCTGCGCGATATCGTCGTCGAGAAGGCCATCGTTCCCCAACTCGCCGCGGACAACCGCGACGATGCGATCGTCGAATTGGTCGACGCCCTGGTGGCCGCGGGCGCGATCAAGCGCACCGATCGCGACGAGTTCGTCAAGTCCGTGGTCAAGCGCGAGAAGCGAGGCTCGACCGGATTCGGTCACGGCGTGGCGGTTCCGCACACCAAGAGCGCCCTGGTGAAACGGATCACCGTGGCCGTCGGCGTGAGTTCCGCGGGCGTGGAATTCAACGCCCTCGATCGCCAGCCGGTTCACTCGATCTTCCTGCTGCTGAGCCCGGAGGATCGACCCGAGGAGCACCTGGACGCCATGGAGGCGATCTTCGGGAACCTCAGCAACGAGCAGTTCCGCCGCTTTCTGCGCCAAGCGACGACGGTGGAGCACGTCCTCACCCTGCTCTCCGAAGCCGACGCGGGTCAGCCGGTCCGCTGACCATCACCCGGCCGCGGCTCCGCCGACGGCCGAAGAGGGAACATCGTGTCCAACCGGGCCAGCGCCATCGTCACGATCGTCAATCGACTCGGGCTGCACGCCCGACCGGCGATGACGTTCGTCGAGCGGGCGATGGAGCACGAGGCCTCGGTCAAGGTGCGTCGCGTCGATCACAACGAGTTCGTGGACGGCAAGTCGATCATGCAGATGATGATGCTGGCCGCCACCGAGGGCACGCGCATCGAGATCGTCGCCGAAGGCGCCGACGCGGAGAAGATGGTCCAGGCCCTGGTGCTCCTGGTCGAGTCGCGATTCGACGAAGAGTAGCGCGCGGGTTGCCGTGCGGATGCCGCGGAAATTGTCGAGTGTGCGCCCGTTCGGGGTGATCAGGTATCAGGTGGCGGCCCGGTCGGACGTTGTGCGCCCCCCGCGAGGACGGACCGCGCCCATTTGCGCACCAGTCGTCGTCCAAGCAGCCGCTGCTGATACCTGATCCCTGATACCCAAGTCCGTCCACGCGCGCCCGTTCGTCACGCGCGCCCATCCCGGCACCACCCCCTACAATCGCCGCCCATGCTGGGAGAGGTGCTCACGGGATTCGTCGCCGCCGCGTTTGCCGCGCCACTGGCGCGGCGGCTGCCGCGTCTGGCGGGTCCGATCCTGGCCCTCGTGCCGCTGGGCATTCTCGCTGCGCTGACGTGGCGCTACGCCGGAAGCGCCGCGCCGCCGCGCACCTCGGTGGCCTGGCTGCCAGGACTGGGCATCGATCTCGCCTTTCGCCTCGACGGTCTTGCGTACCTGTTCGCACTCCTGATCTGCGGCATCGGGGCGGTGATCCTGGTGTACGCGGGGGCGTACTTCGCGGGCGATCGGCGACGGGGTCGCATGCTCGCGACGCTCCTGGCGTTCATGGCCTCCATGCTCGGTGTTGTGCTCGCCGATCACCTGGTGGCGCTGTTCGTGTTCTGGGAGCTCACCAGTGTGACCTCCTACCTGCTGATCGGATTCGACCACGAGCAGGAGAAGTCGCGGAAGGCGGCGCTGCAGGCGCTGCTTGTGACGGGTGGCGGAGGATTGGCCCTGCTGGCGGGCGTCGTGCTCCTCGCCCAGGCCGCAGGCACATGGGACATCTCGGCGCTGGCAGGCCAGGCCCAGACCATCCGCGCCTCGCCGCTCCAACTGCCCATCATCGTGCTCGTCCTGGCCGGCTGTTTCACCAAGTCGGCGCAGGTGCCGTTCCACTTCTGGCTGCCCAACGCCATGGCGGCACCGACCCCGGTCAGCGCCTACCTCCACTCGGCAACGATGGTGAAGGCGGGGGTCTACCTGGCCGCACGGTTGAACCCGAGCCTTGGCGGCGCGGCCGCATGGGAGTGGGCGCTGATCGGGTTCGGTGCCCTGACCGCCGTCACCGCCGCGGCCATGAGCCTGCGCCAGCACGAGTTGAAGCGCCTGTTGGCGTATTCGACGGTGGCGTCGCTGGGCGTGCTCATCATGCTGGTCGGCCTTGCTGCTCCGGAGGGCGGAGCGGATGCGGTCACGGCGGCCAAGGCGGTCGTGCTCTTCCTGCTGGCGCACGCGCTCTACAAGGCCACGCTGTTCCTGGTGGCGGGCTCGCTGACGCGAGCGACCGGTCTCAAGGATGCCCGTCTGCTCGTCGGATTGCGACGGGCCATGCCCCTCACGTTCGTGGCTGGCGTCCTGGCCGGCCTCAGCATGGTGGGCGTGCCGGCACTGCTCGGCTACCTCGGCAAGGAATCGGCGATCGCGGCCGCGTGGGAGCGTCATGCGGCCGGGCCCGCGATGCTGGCACTCGTGTTGGCGGCCCCGCCCCTGGTGGTGGTCGGCCTGCGGGTCGGCGTCGCGCCGTTCCTCGGTTCGCGCCGGGCGGTGGTCGCGGACGGCGCCGGCACCGCGCACGAGGTTCCCACGGGAATGTGGGTTGGCCCGGTCGCGCTCGCAGTGATCGGGCTTGTCCTTGGATTGGCGCCCATGCTCCTCAACCGCGTCGTTTCGGAAACGGCCGCCGCCGTGCACGGCGCGCCCGTCGCGGCGCGTCTCGCGCTTTGGCACGGATTCAACGCCGTGGTGCTTCTCGATGTGGCGATCGTGCTCGGCGGCGTCGCCCTCTGGCTGTGGCGCTCGTCGATCGACCGCTGGACGCGCCGGTTGGCTCGGCTCGCGGCCTTCGGACCCGAGCGCGGCTATGCGCTCGCCTTGGAGGGCACGCTGGCGTTCGGCCGGGTCCAAACTCGGCTGCTCCAGAGCGGCTACCTTCGCCGGTACCTGCTGGTCGTCTTCCTGTTCGCGATCGCCGTGGTCGGCGCGGCGCTCGTCGCCGCCCACCGGCCGGGCGCGATCGGTGCCGCCCTGGGCGAGATCGTCCATGTTCATGCCGAGGACGTGCTGCTCGTCGTCATGATGGTCGTGGCTGCCGTCGCCGTGGTGCACTCGCGCTCGCGGGTCGCGGCGGTGATCGCCCTGGGCGCGGTTGGGCTCGCGGTCTCGCTGGTGTTCGTGCTCTACAGCGCGCCGGATCTCGCCCTGACCCAAGTGCTGATCGAGACGCTGACCGTGATCCTCTTCGTTCTGGCCATGCGGCAGCTTCCCTTCTTCGTCGACCTGTCGTCGCGCCGCACCCGGGTCCGCGATCTCGTCGTGGCGGTCCTCGGCGGGGGGCTCATGACGACGCTCGTCCTCCTCGCCTCGCACGTGCAGCTCGGCGACGAGGTCGCCAGCGCGTACTTCGCCGCTGAAGCGGTGCCGCAAGGACACGGTCGGAACGTCGTCAACGTCATCCTGGTCGACTTCCGCGCTCTCGACACGCTGGGCGAGATCACGGTGCTGGCGCTCGCCGCGATCGGCGTGATCGCGCTCGTGCGCGGGCGGACCGGGCTGGAGGCGAGACGATGAGCTCGATCATCCTGCGGACGGGGGTGCGCTTCGTGACCCCGCTCATGCTGCTGTTGGCGGCGCTCCTGGTCCTGCGCGGCCACAACGAGCCGGGCGGCGGCTTCATCGGCGGGCTCCTGGCGGCGGCGGGCCTCATCCTGCAGACGCTGGCATCGGGGTCGGGAGCGTCGCGCCGACTGATTCGCGTCGCGCCGTTGACGCTCGTGTCGGGCGGGCTGCTTCTCGCCGCGTTCAGCGGCTTCTTGGCGATGATCGGCTGTGGAGCCTTCATGACGGCGATCTGGGTCGAATCGCTCGGACTCGGTACACCCCTTCTCTTCGATCTTGGCGTCTTCATGGTGGTTGTCGGCACCACGCTCACCGTGATCGAGGGCATGGCGGAGGGCAACGCATGACCGTGCTGCTGGCCGTCGCGATCGGTGCGTTGTACGCGTGCGGCATCTACCTGATGCTGCGGCGCAGCCTCGTCAAGCTGCTGCTGGGGCTGGTGCTGATCAGCCACGCCGCGAACCTGCTGATCTTCACGGCCGGTGGGCTCCGACGCGGTGCGGCGCCGATCGTTCGCGCGGGGGAGGAGGCGCTGACACGACCCCACGCCGACCCGCTGCCGCAGGCCCTGGTGCTGACGGCGATCGTCATCTCCTTCGGCGTCCTGGCGTTCGCCTTGGCGCTGTTCCGCCGGGTGCACCAGTCGATCGGGGCCGACGATGTGGACCGCATGAGATCGACGGATACATGAATCTCCTCGCGGTACCGATCCTCCTTCCGTTGGTCTTCGCCTCGGTGATGCTGGCGACCCGGTGGCCGCGCGTGCAGCGCCTGCTCTCGGTCGCCGGAGCGCTGGGGCTCTTCCTGGTGAACCTCGCCATCCTGTGGCAGGTGGACCGGGTGGGCGTCGCGACCCTGCAAGTGGGTGGTTGGCCTGCTCCCGCCGGCATCACCCTGGTGGCCGATCGCTTGAGCGCCGTGATGCTGGTGATGACTGGCGCCATGGGACTGGGCATCGCGGTGTATTCGTTGGGGGAGATTCGGCGCCGCAAGCAGCGCTTCGGCTACCACACCCTGCTCCACGTCCTGCTCATGGGCGTTTGCGGGGCCTTCCTCACGGGCGATCTCTTCAATCTCTTCGTGTGGTACGAGGTCATGCTGATCGCCTCCTTCGTTCTGCTCACCCTGGGCGGACGGCGAGGCCAGCTCGAGGGGGCGATCAAGTACGTCACGATCAACCTCGTGGCCTCGGCGTTCTTCCTCGCCGCGCTCGGCGTGCTGTACGGGATGACGGGCACGCTCAACATGGCCGACCTGGCCCACGCCGTTGATCGCATCGATCGCCCCGAGCTCCTGACCGTGCTCGCCATGATGTTCCTGGTCGCGTTCGGGCTGAAGGCCGGCGTGTTCCCGCTGTTCTTCTGGCTGCCGGCCTCGTACCACACGCCGCCGACGGCCATCACCGCGATCTTCTCCGCCCTGCTGACCAAGGTCGGCGTCTACTCCATGATCCGCATGTTCACCCTCGTGTTCGTGCAGAACGTCGGGTGGACGCATGGGCTCCTCCTGGCGATCGCCGGCCTCACCATGGTCAGTGGCGTGCTCGGGGCCGCGGTGCAGAGCGACATGCGACGCATCCTCTCGTTCCACATCGTGAGCCAGATCGGCTATCTGCTCATGGGGCTGGGCCTGGCCGGACCGGCGGTCGCGGCACTCCACGTGCCGGGCCGGACGCTGAACGATCGCGCCGCCATGGCGGTCGCCGCCCTTGGTCTGGGGGGCACCGTCTTCTTCATGGTGCATGTCATTCTCGCGAAGACAGCGCTCTTCCTGGTCTGCGGCGTCGTCGAGCGCCTGCGACGAAGCGCGTCGTTGGATCGCGTGGGAGGACTCGCGACCACGCACCCGGTCCTGGCCGGCCTGTTCCTGGTCGCCGCGCTCTCGCTGGCCGGCATTCCGCCGTTGGCGGGCTTCTGGGCCAAGTTCATGCTCGTGCGGGCGGGCCTGGAGGGCGCCGCCTGGGTGGTCACGACGGCGGCGCTCGGTACCGGGCTCCTCACGCTCTACTCCATGACCAAGATCTGGGCGGAGGCGTTTTGGAAGCCGCTGCCGGCGGGCGAACTGCAGCGGCGCGACCGCGTCATGACCCGAGGCACGCGACTGCTGATGTACGGACCGACGTTCGCGATCGTGGGCGCGATCGTGGCCATCGGCCTGTGGCCCGCGTCACTGGAGGCGTTCGCGACCCGCACCGCCGCGCAGCTCGTCGATCCCTCCGAGTACGTCGCCGCCGTGTCCAATCACGCGATCTTCTCCCGATCCGACCGTGAACGTGCCGCGATGCCGGCGGACAGCGGCACGAGCGGGGAGGCGCCCCGATGAACCTGCTCGTGGTCAACCTGCTGCTGGCCTTCGTCTGGGCCGCCATGGCAGAGACGTTCACGGCCGGCTCGGTGGTCACCGGATTCCTGCTCGGCTACGCCGCCTTGTGGCTGTTGCAGCCGGTCATTGGCCGGTCCCGCTACTTTCACCGGACGTGGGCGGCCGTTCGATTCGTGGTCTTCCTGGCCGTCGAGCTCGTGGTCGCGAACGTTGCGATGGTCCGTCACGTGCTGCAGCCGCTGAGCACCATGCACCCCGGGATTGTGGGGGTCCCCCTGGACACGGCGAACGACCTCGAGACCACGCTGCTGTCGATCTGTGTCACCTTGACGCCGGGATCGTTCGCGGTCGACGTCTCCGCCGATGGCCGGACGCTCTTCGTGCACGTGGTTGACGCCGAGGATCCGGAGGCGGTCCGGCGGCTGATCAAGAACGGCTACGAGCGACGGCTGCTGGAGGTCATGCGATGAGCGCACTCCTCGTGGCGTCGGTGCCCGTGCAAAACGTGGCGAACGTGTGCCTCGTGCTCATGGCGGTGGCGCTGTGCATTGGGCTCCTGAGGCTTCTTCGCGGACCGACGCTCGCCGATCGCGTCGTGGCCCTGGACGCGATGGTGGTGGTCGCGGCCGCGATGATCGCCCTGTTCGCGATCGTGACCGACGATCCCATGCTCATTCGGGTGACGCTCGTGATCGCGCTGGTCGGCTTCATGAGCACGGTCGCCCTCGCCTCCTTCATCTCGGCGCGAGGGCGATCATGAGTGGTCTCGTCGACACCCTCGTCGACGTGCTGGAGTGCATGCTCCTGATCGTGGGCACGCTCCTGATGCTCCTCGGCGCCGTCGGCCTCCTGCGCATGCCCGACGTGTACAACCGCATGCAGGCGGCCGCGAAGACCACGACACTGGGAT
>JAGQOG010000090.1 GCA_020427695.1 Phycisphaerales bacterium | reverse complement strand
CGAGGGGGCGTGGCGTGCTCCTCCAGAAACCCATGGGCCGGGATCTTGCCGAGGCGACGGCGATCCGCGACGTGTGCCGTCGCCGTGAGCTCGTCGCCGCCGTGAATTTCCAGCTTCGATTCGCACCAATGATGCTGGCCCTCTCCGACGCGCTTGGCCGCGGCTGGATTGGTCGGGCCGACGAGGCCGAAGTGCTCGTGAACGTCCGCACGCCTTGGCAGCTCTGGCCGTTCCTGCGCTCGCTTCCCCGGATGGAGATCGCGCTCCACTCGATCCACTACCTCGACGTTCTGCGCCATCTCCTGGGCGAACCGATCGCGGCCATGGCCCGCACGGTCAAGGGACGCGATGCGGAGGAGCTCGCCAGCAGCCGCACCAGCATCATCCTCGACTACGGACCGCGCATCCGCTGCTGCCTCAGCGTGAACCACCACCATCGTCACGGCCCCCGCTTCGAACGGTCGGAGTTGCGACTCGAGGGCGACCGTGGCGCGGCCGTGGCGGTGATGGGCGTCAACCTCGACTATCCCCGAGGGCGCCCCGATGCCTTGGCGCTCGCCGTCGCCGAACAGCCCTGGCTCGACGTGCCGCTCGTCGGCAACTGGTTCCCCGATGCGTTCCGAGGCCCGATGTCGAACCTCCAGCGGTTCCTGGCCGGCGAGGACGACGCCCTGGTGTCGTCGACCGAGGATGCGTGGCACACCATGCGACTGGTGGAGGCGTGCTACGCCTCCGATGCCGTCGGCGGCGTGCGGCTCGACAAGGTTGGTGTTCCATGAGCGCGACGGGTTCGGGCCGCATCGACGCCCACCAGCACTTCTGGCGACCGAGCCGCGGCGACTACCGCTGGCTGACGCCCGCGATCGAGCCGCTGTTTCGCGACTTCGAGCCGGCGCACCTCGCCCCCCATCTGGCGCGTCACCAGGTCGAGCGGACGGTGCTGGTCCAGGCGGCGGACACCATCGATGAAACGCGATTCCTGCTCGACGTGGCCGACCGGTGCGGCTTCGTCGGCGCCGTCGTGGGTTGGGTCGATCTCGAGCGGGAGGATGTCCCATCCTCCCTCGCGGCACTGGCGGCCCACCCACTCTTCCGCGGCGTACGCCCGATGATCCAGGACATCGCGGATCCGGACTGGATGCTGCGCGAGTCGGTCCAGCGTGGTCTCGACGAAGTGGAACGACTCGGACTGTCCTTCGACGCCCTCGTGCGTCCCGTGAATCTCCCGCGACTGTTGCGCGTCGCCGAGCGCCATCCCTCCCTCCCGATCGTGATCGACCATGCCGCCAAGCCGCGGGTCGCCGACGGGGCCGCCTGGACGGGCCGATCCGCGTGGCGAAGCGATCTGGCGGCGCTTTCGGCCCAGCCGAACGTGTCGTGCAAGCTGTCGGGGCTCGCGAGCGAAGCGCGACTCGATTGGACCGTGGCCGACCTTCAACCGTTCGTTGCCACGGTGATGGAGTGCTTCGGCCCCCAACGCACGCTTTGGGGGAGCGACTGGCCCGTGGTCGAGTTGGCCGGCGGCTACGACCGTTGGGCCGACGCCACGACCGTCCTGCTGGCGGATCTCGATGACGACGATCGGTGCGCCGTGCTGGGCGGCAACGCCGCCCGCATCTATGGAATCGACGCCACCCGAACCGCCGGAGCCGCTTCGAGCAGCGGAACCCACACCACATGAGCACGATCCGCATCACCGGCGCCGACGCCATCGATCTCCGCTTCCCGACGTCCGACCTCCGGGACGGCTCGGATGCCATGCATCCCGATCCCGACTACTCGGCGGCGTACGTCGTCCTTCGCACCAACCAGCCGGGTCTCGAAGGGCACGGGTTGACCTTCACCATCGGACGCGGCAACGACCTGTGCGTGGCGGCGGCTCGGCTGCTGGCCGACATGGCGGTCGGACGCACCCTCGACGGCATCGTCACCGACTTTGCCGCGTTCTGGCGGAGCCTCGCCAGCGAGCCGCAGATGCGCTGGATCGGACCGGAGAAGGGCGTGGTGCATCTTGCGACCGCGGCGGTGATCAACGCGGTGTGGGATCTCTGGGCCAAGTCGGTCGGCAAACCCCTCTGGAAGCTGCTGGTCGATCTCACGCCCGAGGAGCTCGTTTCGACGATCGACTTCCGGTACATCACCGACGTGCTCCAGCCCGAGGAGGCCGTCGGGATGCTGCAGTCGATGGCCGCCGGCAAGGCGCAACGCGAAGAGGACATGTTGGCCACGGGGTACCCCGCATACACGACCTCCGCCGGATGGCTGGGCTACTCCGACGACAAGGTCCGCTCCCTCTGCGCGGCGGCGGTCGAGGAGGGATGGACGCACTTCAAGATCAAGGTCGGCGCCGACCTCGCCGACGATCGTCGCCGGGCGGCGGTCGTGCGGGAAGCGATCGGTCCCGCGCGCCGCCTCATGATGGACGCCAACCAGCGATGGGACGTTGACGAGGCGATCGACAACATGCGAGCGCTGGCCGCGTTCGATCCCTGGTGGATCGAGGAGCCGACGTCGCCGGACGACATCCTTGGGCATGCCGCGATCGCCCGCTCGATCGAGCCGATCGGCGTGGCCACGGGCGAGCAGTGCCAGAATCGCGTCGTGTTCAAGCAGCTCCTCCAGGCGAACGCCATCGCGTTCTGCCAGCTCGACAGTTGCCGCCTGGGCGGCGTGAACGAGTGTCTCGCCGTCATGCTCATGGCGAAGCGCTTCGACGTGCCGGTGTGCCCTCATGCCGGCGGGGTCGGCCTGTGCGAGTACATCAGCCACCTGGTGATGGCCGACTACGTCGCGATCAGCGGAACCACCGAGAACCGGGTCGCCGAGTACGTGGACCATCTGCACGAGCACTTCCTGGAGCCGTGCGTGATCCATCGCGGCCGCTACCTGGCCCCGCGGCAGCCGGGATACGGCATCACCATGCGGCCCGAAACGCTGGTGCAGTACGCCTATCCGCATGGTCCGGTCTGGGCCGCGCGGCAGCTCGCCGCGGGAGCCGCACGATGAGTGCGACCAGCCCCACCGGTTGCCGCGGACGGATGGACGGCCTGAGGACCATCGTCACCGCGGCGGGCCAGGGCATCGGCCGCGCCACCGCCGCGGCGTTCGCCCGCGAGGGCGCCAGCGTTTTGGCGACGGACATCAACGGCGAAGCGGTCGCTTCGCTGGCGCAGGAGTCCGCCGCCATCCAGGCCGCGGCGCTCGACGTGCGCGACGGTTCCGCGGTGGAGCGTCTGCTCTCATCGCAAGGTCCCTTCGACGTGTTGTTCAACTGCGCCGGCATGGTGCACAACGGGGCGCTGCTCGACAGCACCGAGTCGGACTGGGACCAGGCGTTCGACCTCAACGTCAAGAGCATGTACCGAACGATCCTTGCCGTGCTGCCGGGCATGCTCGAACGCGGACGCGGCAGCATCGTGAACATGTCGTCGGTGGCATCCAGTGTGAAGGGCGTGCCCAACCGCTGCGTGTACGGCGCCACGAAGGCCGCGGTCATCGGGCTGACCAAGTCCGTCGCCGCCGACTACGTGGCGCGCGGCATCCGGTGCAACGCCGTGTGTCCGGGCACCGTGCAGTCGCCCTCCCTCGACCAACGGCTGGCGGCGACCGGCGACGCGGAGGCCGCGCGGCGGGCGTTCGTCGCCCGCCAGCCCATGGGGCGCATCGGCCAGGCCGAGGAGATCGCCGCGCTGGTCGTGCACCTGGCGAGCGGCGAGTCGGCCTATACGACGGGGGCGATCCACGTGATCGACGGCGGATGGACGATGTAGCGGCCAGGGACCAACGGAGGCGCGCGTGAAGCTGGTGCGATTCGGAACGAAGGGACGGGAACGGCCAGGCCTGCTGGATGCCGAGGGCGCGGTTCGCTCGCTCGAGGGCATCGTGGCCGACATCGGCGGCGCGGTGCTGGAGCCGCAGGGCTTGGCCCGACTTCGAGCGATCGATCCCGGATCGCTGCCGAGAATCGCATCCCCGGAACGGCTTGGCGCGTGCGTCGGATCCGTCGGAAAGTTCCTCTGCATCGGGCTCAACTACGCCGATCACGCGGCCGAGAGCGGAATGGCGGTGCCCAGCGAACCCGTGGTCTTCATGAAGGCGACCAGCGCCATCTGCGGCCCCGACGACGATGTGCTGATTCCCCGCGGATCGACCCGCACCGACTGGGAGGTCGAGCTTGGCGTCGTGATCGGCGGTCGCGCCCGCTACGTGAACGAGCGCGATGCCCTGGATCACGTCGCAGGCTATTGCGTGGTGAACGACCTCTCCGAACGGGAGCACCAGTTGGACCGCGGCGGCCAGTGGGTGAAGGGGAAGAGCCACGACACCTTCGCCCCGCTCGGGCCTTGGCTCGCGACCGCAGACGAGATACCCGACCCGCAGGACCTGCGGCTCTGGCTCGAGGTCGACGGGCACCGGTTCCAGGAGGGCTCCACGCGCACGATGGTCTTCGGGGTGGCGCACCTGGTGGCGTATCTCAGCCAGTTCATGACCCTCGAGCCGGGCGACGTGATCTCGACCGGAACGCCGCCAGGCGTCGGTCTCGGGCAGCGCCCTCCGGTCTATCTGCGGGCGGGGCAAGCGATGCGTCTCGGCATCGATGGACTCGGGGAGCAGCGCCAGCGTGCGGTCGCCTTCGACGACGTCTCGCGCTCCCGGCGCCCGAGCGCCACCTAGTCCGGCAGTTCCTCGGCCCGCCAACCCTCTTCGGCCCGCAGTACGGCCCGTCGTCGCGCATCCGGGAGCGCCTGCAGCCACTCGATCGACTCGACCACCATCTCAACCACGGTGAAGTGCTGCCACGCCTGCCGCTTGACCGCGTGCCGAAGCTCCTCGGCGGACCCGGGCCACAGGAGGTCGGGCAGCGGCGCGGCAACGACCTCCATCATTCGCTCGCGGGCCAGTGCGCCGTGCTCGAAGTGGCCGCGGGCGAGATCATCGAGCGTGTGCAGGGATCCTCGACCCACCAGGCGCAACTGCACCATCTCCGCCGGGTCGTACACGACCACGCAACAGGCGGGCAAAGCGGCGATGTCGACGGTCTTGGCCGACTTCGCGCGGGTGTGGAACCAGATGCGCCCGGTGGTGCGGTCCGCGCCGCGCAGCACCATCAGGCGCGCCGCAGGCAGTCCCTCGGGCGTGACCGTCGCCAGCGTGACCAGGCGGACAAGATCGGCGGGATCGTCTGCGGCACGACGCAGCCGCTCCCACGCGAGCCGGGGAATGTCGATCGCGTGGTGGAGGACGGGCTTGTCCATGCGTCCATTCTCCGCGCCATCCGCGGCCTGTCGAGTGGGGTGACCGGGACCCCATCCGCGAGCGGCGGCCGCCGGCCGCCGGCGGTCAATCCGTTCCTTCGAGATCGAACACCAGCGCCATGGGTGCCCACCACGAGTCCGGTGGGGCACCGGGCACCTGCCGCTGGAACCGTCGCATCTGTTCGTCCCACTCCCGACATCGGGGTTGGTCGGCGTACGCCTGGTAGTCGCGGGCGGGGTCGAATCCGTCCGTGGTCTCCATGTACATGAACAACCGGGTGCCGCGACGGAAGATCCGCATCCGCTCGACGCCGATCGATCGCAGGGCCTGCACCACCTCGGGCCACACCCGGCGATGAAGGTCGTCGTACGCCTCGATCAACCGGGGATCGTCCACCAAGTCGAGGCATTGGGCGAAGGAACGCATGGGGGCAGGTTATCAGCCGACAGGACCGTCCCGGTCGGCAGCCGAGCCGCGAACGGCGGCGGGGAGACGGATACACTGGTTCCATGAACTCCAGCCGCCCGCATTGGATGTTCGCCGCCGCCCGCGGCGCTCGCCTCCTCGCCTTGGCCGCGGCCGTCACCGCGACCCCCGTCCTGCTGCCCTCGAGCGCGACGGCACAGGTGCCGCCGGGCCAGCCGCAGCCGGGTTTGGCCCCGGTCCAGGTCGAGCCGCCCCTCAAGGACTTCGGCCTCGTCGGTCCGAGCGTGAAGCTCCCGACAACCTTCATTCTGCGGAACGTGGGATCGGAGCCGCTGCGGCTTGGCGCGGCAGTGCCGAGTTGCAAGTGCACGACCATCGAGGGACTCGTCGGCAACGTCATTCCGCCCGGCGGAACGCTGGAGCTGCCGGCCACGATGGAGGCGCCGTCCACGCCGGGCGTGAAGGAAGCGAAGATCATGCTGGCCTTCGCCGGATTCAACAAGCCGGTGCTGGCCCACCTCAAGTGCGAGGTCGGGCTCCCGATCGTGGTCGAAGAGGAGTTCGTTGACGCCCTCAAGGGCGTGACCAGCGGACAACTCACGGTGAAGAGCCGGGACGGCAAGCCGTTCCGGATCCTGACCAGCAACGGGGAACCACCGGAATTCGTCGGGTTCGATCCCGCCAAGGACGAGCCGCGCAACAGCTACGTGGTGAAATGGAGCGTCGCCGGCTGGCCGCACGAGAACATGCGCCTGTGGTGGATCCTCGAAACCGATCGCCCCGGCTGCGAGATCCTTCCCGCCCGCATCCGCCACGAGTGGACGGGCAGCCGTGCCGATCCGGGACGCGGCGATCGCAAGTGGATCTTCAAGGAGCAGATGGTTTCCGCCGACGCGATGACACCCGGCAAGCCGAAGTCGCTCACGATCGACATCGAGAACTCGGAGCCGAAGGCGGGCCCGAACAAGCCCGCCTCGCTGGACCAGGGGTTCCGCCACGTCACCAGTGTGCGCTCCCTCGATCCCAACGCGGTCGCGAAGCTCGTGAAGGTGACGCCCAAGGGCACCGACGAGACCGAGGTCGAGATCGAGTTCGTGGTGAAGCCCGGATTCACGGGCATGCTGTATGCACCCGTGATGGTGACGACCACCACTGGCGAGCACCCGATCGCGGTCGTGGCGAGTGTGCGGTCGTAGTCGGGACGATCCGCGTGCCCCACTCGACCAGCCTCACGGACCCTGACGCCGTGATCGACCTGCTGGGCCGCGCGGCGGCGGCACTGCGCACCACGACGTGCCGCCGCGGGTGCTGCGACGTCGTGCCCGCCCGGGGGCGCCTCGTGGCGACCGGCGACCTGCACGACAATCCGCGCCACCTGCAGGCGCTGGTCGCGCTCGCCCGGCTTGACGAGTCGCCGGATCATCACCTGGTCCTTCACGAACTGATCCACGGCGACCGCCTGATCAACGGCGTGGACCTGAGCCATCGCATGCTCCTGCGCACCGCCGGGCTCGTCCTCCTTCACCCGGGCCAGGTTCATCCCCTTCTCGCCAACCACGAGTTGGCGCAGCTCACCGGTCGCGGGGTGAGCAAGGGCGCTGGGAACAGCGTCGAGCTCTACGACGACGGGCTCGAGTACGTCTTCGGCGAACGATGGGAGGACGTGGCGGCGGCGCTGCGGACATTCGTCACGGCGATGCCGCTGGCCCTCCGGTCCGAGCCGGACGCTTCCGCCCGCGCGGTGCTGTGTGCCCATTCGATCCCCAGTCCCCTGACCATGCGGCACTTCGACGCCGGGGTGCTCGATCGCGAGCTCGAGTTCGAGGACTTCGTCGGGCCCAGCGGCGCGGCCTACCTCATGACCTGGGGCCGAGGACAGACCGCGGAACAGGTCCGGTTCCTCGCCGAGCATTGGGGCGTGACGCTGTTTTGCCTTGGTCACGAGCACGTCGAGGAGGGGATCCGGCTCGATGCCGAACGGATCGTCCGCATCAACAGCGACCACGCCCACGGTGCGGCCCTCGTCGTCGATTTGGCTCGGGTCGTGGAGCCGGAAGCGGCGGTCGATGGCGCCGTGAGACTCGCCAGCGTGCCGCGCCCGCACGAGGGCGCGTCCTCGTGACCGCAACCATCTCCTGGACCCTCGCCCTTGAAGCGTCGCAGCGTGCGGCGTCGATCGCGGTCGTGGACCAGGCAGGTCGTTGCGAAACCGAGATGCTGCGTGCGGATCGCCGCAGCGACGAGGACCTTCTGCCCGCCATCGACCGCCTTGCCCGTCGCCTTGCCCTGGCTCCCGGGGGGCTGGACGCCGTCGCCGTATCGACGGGACCGGGTGGATTCACGGGCCTCCGCGTTTCGATCGCGGTCGCGAAGATGTTCGGTGAGCTCGGGGCGACGATCGCGGCGGTCCCCTCCGCACTGGTGGCCGCAGAAGCGCATCGCGAAGACACGAAGGCGACCGCGATCAGCCTGCTGGTCGCCTTGGCCGTCAAGCGGCACGGCGCCGAGACCACCGCGTGGTGTGCGCGCTGTGTCCACGAGCGTGCCGATTGGACCATGGAGGTTCTCGGACTCCTTCCCGTCGAGCGCATCCTGCTCGAGTGCGACCGCATCGACGCCCTCCTCGCCGACGAGCACGTGCCCGTCGCGATCCGGGACCGAGCGACGAACGCCGGCGTGCCGTGCACGCCCCCCCGCTTCACGGCGGGCGCGTGTCTGCGGGTGGGCCTCGCCATGCTGGAGGCCGGCCGGCCGACGGACCCACAAGCGTTGGGTCCGATCTACCCGCGCCCCCCGGAAGCGGTCACGCTTTGGGAGGCCCGATACGGCGCCAAGGACTGAGCGCCGCGGACGTCCCGCGCCAGCGCGGACCCTTCCGTCGTCCCCGTTCTCCCCATAACCGGTCCGTCTGTTCCTCCTGCGGGAAGAGCGCCGCCAGAACGGCCGCACAGGCCGAACCGAGGACCGAGCCTGCCTCGACTTCCCAAACTCCCCCGACCCCGGCGTCGATCACAAGTTGTTCATTCGTGCAGGCTTGCGTGAAGCCGCCGAGCGCTGGACACCGTATAGCGTCGCGAGGGAAGCCCATGGGTCGCAGCAGCAATGGAACCGCCGTCTGGGCGGACAAGCAGGTGTTCACGACCGGCGAGGCGGCCGAGATCTGTGGCGTCTCCCAGCAGACGATCATCCGTTGCTTCGACAGCGGCCGGCTCCAGGGATTCCGGGTTCCGGGATCGAAGTTCCGCCGCATTCCCCGCGCGGAGCTGATCCGGTTCATGCGGGCCAACGACATCCCGCTCTCGCCGCTGGAGGGTCTGCGGAAGCGGATCCTCGTGGTGGACGACGATCCGGCGATCCTCGAGATGTTGGAGGAGGTTCTCGGGGCCGACGACCGCTTCGAGGTCCGGACCGCCAGCACGGGCTACGACGCCGGACTGCTGACGGAACAGTTCAAGCCCCAGTTGATCCTGCTCGACTACATGCTGCCGGACCTCAACGGGAACGTGGTGTGCCAGCGCCTCCGCGCCAATCCGGACTTCAACGACACGAAGATCGTGATCATCTCGGGCGTCGTGAACCAGCAGGAGATCGACCAACTCCTGGTGGCGGGAGCCAACGACTTCATCAAGAAGCCGTTCGACATCAAGCGCCTCGTGGCTCGGGTCGCCGAACTGGTTGAGAATTGACCGCCGACGCCCGGAGGAGGTCTCCTTGACCCACGCCACGATCGTCCCCGCGGAGGCCGTCGACGAAGCGATGCAGCGCGTCGATCGGCTGCCCGCGCTCAATGCCGTGGCCGTTCGGCTGCTTCAGGTGACCTCCGCGGCCGATGCCTCGACCCGCGAGGTGATTCGACTGCTCGACGCCGACCCGGCGCTCGCGGCCTCCGTGCTCAAGGCGTGCCGGTGCAGCGAGCGCGGCCGGTCGGCGAGGATCGGCAGCGTCGAACGGGCGGTGGTCCTTCTCGGCTTCAAGGCGGTGCGTTCGATCGCGCTTTCGGTGCAGTTCTTCGCCCTGCTCGACGGCGTTGGACGGACGCCGGGAGCGTTCGACCGCCGGGTGTTCTGGCGACACTGCCTCGCGGTTTCCGTCGCGGCCGAGCGCATTGCCAAGGCGGCCGGGTCCAGGGTCGATCCCGCGGAGGCGGGGTTGGCCGGACTGCTTCACGACCTCGGCCACCTCGCGCTGCATGCCGCCATGCCGGAGGCGTTCGATCGGATCGCCCGCGCGGCGGAGGCGACCGGCGAGACCATCGATGCGGCGTGTCGTCGCGCGATGGGCATGGACACGCACACGGTCGGACGGCGGGTGGCGGAACGCTGGGCCCTGCCCGAGCCGCTGGTCGAGGCGATCTGGCTGGGAGGCATGCCCCCGGACGGAACCGAGCCGGTTCATGCCGCCCTTGTCGCCACGGTGACCTTGGCCGACGCCGTCGCCCGCGAGCAGCAGGTCTGCCACGCCGGGCACGGCCCCATCGGACCCTCGGCGGCGGCGATGGCGGAATCGCTCGGACTCGATCCCCGGACGGTGACCTCCGCCGCGTCGGGCTTGCATCGTGCGGTGAGCGAGCGGGCCTCGTCCCTCGGGCTGGGCGAGGAGCCGACGGAGACGCTCCTGCTGTCCTCCCTCGCCCGCGCCAACGAGGCGCTGGCGCGGATCAACGCCGAACTCGGGGAGCGCCGCGAGGTCGAACATCCGCTCCTCGAGGCCGTGGAGTCGGTGCAGCGCTTTCTGGCGGATGCGCCCAAGGTGGGCGAGCGTTCGGTCGCCGACTGTGTCGCGGCGATCGCGCGATCCGCGGCGAGCATGCTCGACCTGCAGGAGGTCACGATCGTGCGCCCGCCGCGCGGCGGGCAGCCGTGGCGGCTGGATCGTTGCGCCGCCGACGGAAGCCTCGCCGCCAGCGGAAACGTCGGAGGATCCAAGGGCGACCTTCCCATTCACGATGCGGGCCGGCTGCGGCGCCTCGCCGCACAGCTTCTGCGCTGCGGCCCGGACGAGGACGCCGAGCTTCTTGTGCTGTCCCGGGGCGGCCGCGTGGAGGCCGCCATCGCGGTCCCGATGGACCGCCTCGAGGAGGGCACCCGCAAGGCCGTGGAGCTGGTGGCACCGCTTTGGGCCAGCGCCCTCGCGGCCGCCCAGCGCGACGAGGAGGCGACAAGGCTCGCGGAGCGGTTCGCGGAGAGCGCTCGGGCCGTGGTGGAGGCCCAGGAGGAGCTCTCGCGCTCCCGCACCCTGGCCAGCGTGGGCGAGATGGCCGCCGGCGCCGCGCACGAAATGAACAATCCGCTCGCCGTCATTTGCGGACGATCGCAGGTGATCGCGAGCCGCCTCGACGATCCCGAGTTGCGGGCGATGGCGGAGCAGGTGGCCGAGTGCGGGCAGCAGCTCAGCGACATGATCACCGCCCTCCGCCAAACCGCGGAGCCGGTGCAGCTGCGCCGCCTGCCGTGCCCTTTGGCGCAGATCGTGCGCGACGCAGTCGCCCAGGCCGCGGCGGATCGATCCCTCGAGCGGGTCGCGCTGGTGATCTCGGACGAAGGGGACATCGACGCCGATCCCGTCCAACTCTGCGACGCGTTGGCGGAGGTCGTCGTGAATGCGCTCGACTCGAGCGATGTGGGCCAGGTTGCGGTACGCGTTCAAACCGATCCGATCGATAGCCGATGGATCATCCACGTGGCCGACCGCGGCCCGGGACTGAGCGAGCGTGCCCTGCTCCATGCCTTCGATCCGTTCTTCAGCGAGAAGAACGCCGGACGGCGAGCGGGACTCGGACTCGCCCGAGCGCGACGGCTGATCGAGGCCCATGGGGGCCACATCAGCCTGCGCAACGGACCGGAGGGCGGTGCCGTGGCCACGATCGTTCTGCCTCCTGCCGAACGGCAGGCGCAGAGCGGCCGGAGCGTCGCGTGACCCCCGGTCCGAGTGTCGCCTTGGATCCCGTCGAGCCATGGACTCCCTGAACGCCAACGTGCCTTCGTCCGCCGCCTCCCGGCCCGACGGCGATCCTCCGACCCGCGTGCTCCTGGTGATGGAGCCCGGTGGGCTGCGCGACCAGCTTGCCCGGATCGTCGCCCTCGAGGGACACGACATCGCATGCGCGGAGCGGCTCGAGACCGCGCGACTGGCGGTGGTGAAGGACCGCTACGACCTCGTGATCGTGACGCCCGAGCTTCCCGACGGGAGCGGGCTCGAGATGGCCGAGATGCTCCAGCGCCTGCGTCCCTCGAGCAAGGTCATGGTCGCGTCGCCCTCCTCCTGCTTCGAGGATGCGGTCGATGCGATGCGCCGCGGCGCGGTGGACTACCTCTCCCTGCCGATGGAGCCCGCGTCGATTCGCATCCGGATCACCCAGGCCCTGGGCAAGTGCCGATTCGACCGCGAGCGCGAACAGCGGCTCCTTCGACTCAAGAGCATCTGCCGAAAGCTGAACAGCGCGCGCCACGAGATCTCGCAGCAGGTGGATCTGCTCTGCACCGACCTGGCCCACGCCTACCAGGAGATCGCCGGGCAGCTCAGCGAGGTGGCGATGGTGAGCGAGTTCCGGACGCTTCTGCGGCAGGAGCTGGACGTCGAGAGCCTGCTGCGCACCGCGTTGGAGTACCTGCTGACCCGCACCGGCCCCACCAATGCGGCCGTGTTCCTCCCGGGCGAGAACAGCGAGTACAACCTCGGCGCCTACGTGAACTACAGCTGCCCGCGGGAGACGGCGACGGTGCTGCTTCAGCATCTCGGCGAACACGTGTGCCCGCAGATGGAACGGGAGACGGACATCGTCCGCTTCGCCGACGCCAAGGTGTTCGCCGAGTTCATCGGCGGCGAGCCGACGCTGGTGGCCGGCAGCCAGGTCGTCGCCTTCAGCGCCATGCACGACGACGAGTGCATGGCCGTCATCGTCCTCTTCCGCAGCGAGGACGAGCCGTTCGGCGAGCAGCTTCCCACGATGATCGATGCCCTTCGCTCGATCTTCGCCGAGCAGATCGCGACCATCATCCGCATCCACCACCGCGGCCAGCCCGAGTGGCCCCGGGAGGCGCTGGGCGACGACGACGCCGAGACCGAGGGCGAATGGGGATTGGCGGCGTAGGGGGCGGAGCGTAGAAGGCACCAAGGCATCGAGGCATCGAGGCATCGAGGCACCGAGGCATCGAGGGTTTCGATGCGGGCGCCAGGCGCTGGCGCGGGGGTCGCCGCCCATCACCGGGAGCGTCGCTGGCGCTTGCGAAACCTGCGGTGCTGCGCCGACTCCGCCGCCGCCTCGCGGCGCCACGACTCGGGCGTGAGCGTCAGCAGCCGACGGCAGTACTCGACCATCGCCGCGCCTGGATCTCGGCCCTCGACCAATCGGACCAGGTGGCCGGCGAGGACGAATCCGACCGCATGAAGCGCATCATGGCGAGACAGGCCATCGGCCATCAGCCGCTCCACGGTGGACTGCACCGGCATATCGGCCCCCATGGCGAATTGGTTCTCCACGGTGACATGGAGCGTCCAATGCAGTTCCGGTTCCGGAATCTTCGGGTGCGGCTCGTCAAGATGGCGATGGTAGCGGCGCACCGCCTCAATGCGATCGTCCTCCGAGGCGGCCAGCCACCCCAGAGCATCCGGTTGGCGATTCGCGTCGTAGGTGATCATGCTGCACCGTTACCTGTGGGCCTCGCGGAACGGGAGTGCTGTCACGCGGCCCGCGGTCAAACACGGTCCGTCGGTCCGTCGCGGAGGCCAGCGAGTGGATTGTACCTTGCGTCGGCGGCGCCCGGTCGGCCAGCTTGATCGGCGGTCGGTCGCCGGTGGAATCCTCGCAGAAGCTCGCAGAGGCGCAGGAACCACCGTGTATGGACAGCGCAGCGCGGACGCGGCGCGTACAGGCGCGGGGCGCTTGCCAAACGCCTGCAACCGATCGTGGGTCGCCACGGCGGCGAGTGAACGGCATCCGCCCCACGGCCCGTCCACTGGAGGGCGCTGCTAGGTTGTCTGCCGAAACACGAGGACCGCTTCCCAAATCGCCAACGCCGCGGCGTCATACACGTCTGGCGGACCAGCGACGTCCCGCCCAAACCATCGCCCGAACTCGTCGTGCAGGATCGACCGCACCTCGGCGGCGTCCGAGGCCTTGGCGATGCGAGGAACGACCGTACCGATCTCAAGCGCGTACTCGTTTGCCGGACAGCCGATCCCGAGGAGTCCGATCGGGTCACTGCCGTTGATCGCGTCGGCCACCGCCGCGACGAGCGTCTCGTATCGCTTGCGCTCCGGCGACCTCATCCCCCGCCATCCTTCTCCTCCAGCAGCTCGTCCAAACTCAGCGCGGCGTGCCGCAGGTGCGGGATCACGATCGATCCGCCAACCACCAGGGCGACGTTCAACGCGTCTTCGATCTCCTGGCGCGTCCAGCCCTGCGCCACGCACTGCTCGAGGTGGTAGTCGATGCAGTCGTTGCAGCGCAGCACCGACGACGCCACGAGGCCGAGCAGCTCCTTCGTGCGCCCGGGCAACGGCCCGTCCTCGTAGGCGGCGGTGTCGAGGCGGAAGAACCGCTTGATGCCGAGATGGTCCGTCTCGAGCACGCGGGCTTGGCCGACGGCACGCTCGGCGCGGAATTCCTGGATGGTGCGACGGGGCATGCGGGAAGTGTACGGCCTCACGTTGCCGCGGCCGGCCCGAGGGCGAGCTCGGCGAGGAGCGTCAAGCCGCCCTTGACCCTCTGCCCCTCGCGCACCAGCACCGTCACACGCTCCGGATGGGGCAGGATCAACTCGGTCGTCGAACCGAACTTGATCATGCCGAAGCGCTGTCCGCGCCGCACCCGGTCGCCGATCTGGAGCGGACAGACGATCCGCCGCGCGATCGCCCCGGACACCTGGCGAACGCCGACCGGATCGCCCCAGGGCGCGAGGAGCGTGACGAGGTTCGACTCGTTCACCTTCGCACTCTCCTCCCGCCGCGCGTCGAGGTAGCGGCCCGGGCGATGCACCAGGCTCGTCACCTCCCCGTCGCACGGCGACCGGTTCACATGGACATCCAGCACGCTCAGGAAGATCCGCACCACCGTCGCGGGACCGCCCCCGACCGCCTCGTGGGCATCGACGCTGAACACCTTCGAGACCACGCCGTCCGCGGGGCTGAGCATGGCGCCGGGAGCGAGATCGGTGGGCACGCGCCGAATCGGGTCGCGGAAGAACGCCACCAGCGCGAGCCACACGAGCGCCACCCCCACGATCCACCACCACCACGACAGCCACGCCGCGACCGCGGCGACGGCCACGCAGACCACGGTGATGACGAGCCACTCACGAAGGCCGTAGCGAGTCAGCGGCATGGTTGACGGCGCCGGTGCGCTACTCGGTCGCCTTGCCGACGAAGAAGCCGACGAGCCCGAGCACGATCGTGAGGCCAAGCAGACCGGCGGCCCAGACCACGAGGTTTCCGGCGAAGGTCGTGGCCAACGCCGCCGTGGTGCCACTGATGCCCACGAACGCAACCACCGCGAGGCAGATCAGGGCGATCATCGCCCCCACCATGAGACCCACGGTGAGACCCGACCAGGAGCCGTCGTAGACGTCGACCACCATGGGCGCGAACCCGGCGCCGACCGGAATGGCGTTGCCCGGGCTCTCGGCCCCGGACTGCTCGAAGATGCCCGATGCGTTGGCCGGAATCTCGACGTTGTCGTCGCTCGAGTAGACCTCCTCGAGCAGCTCGGCCCCGAGCGAGGTGTCGTCCGACTCGCGGGTCAGGTCGAGGAGTCCGCTGCCCGAACCGACCGCCTCCAAACTGAGTTCGTCGTCGGCCGGCTGCGTGCGGTCCATGTCGCGCTCGCCGTGGTCGGTGTCGAACGCGCTGATGCCGGTTCCTTCGCGCGAATCGACGAGCCCCATGCCCGAGTCCTGGAGATCGAGGCTCGATCCGCCGAGCCGGCTGTCCTCGAGGGCCAGGGGAATGTCGCTGGTCGCTTCATCGCCGCCGGCGAGCAAGTCGATCTGCTCGACCTTGAACATCAGCTTGTCGCGGTCGCGGAACTCCTGGATGTGCCCGCTGGTCGCCATCTCGCGAACCTGATCCTCGGTCTTGCCGAGCTTCTGGGCGGCTTCCTCGAGCGTGTAGAACATCTTCGCCATGGCCGTCGGTCTCCTGCGGTACGCGGGCGGTCGGGCGGACGACGTCCCGCTCGCTCGGACGAGGGAGGCTATCCGCCGCTCGCCACGGTCGCAACTGTCCGGACAGACAAAAGGCCGGCCCCCCAAGGGGCCGGCCCGATTCGCTTGGAGAACCATGGTCCGAACGGCGGCGAGCCGCGCGGGTCGGCTTGGCGTCAGCGGACGCAGTCGCCCCAGCTGTTCAGCACAACGGCCATGTCCTGGGCGTCAACGAATCCGTTGCCGTTGAAGTCGGCCGGGCCGCATCCGCCGGGACTCCCCCAAAGATTGATGAGCATGGTCAGATCGATCTGGTTGACCGTGCCGTCGCCGTTCAGGTCGCCCATGCACGTCGACTCGGCCTCCTCGAGCTGGCCATCGACGGCCGTGCCGAAGTACGTGTTGAGAACGGCCTTGTCGCCATCGCTGATCGTTACGTCGAGCTTGACGCCGATCGTGCTGATCTTCTCGGGACCGGACTGCGACGGCACCGGCGTTCCGAAGTTCATGCTGGTCGTCACCGTGCCGGCAGCGCTGCTCGACATGTTGAAGGGGCAGTAGTAGAGGGCGTTGCCGAAGGCGCCGTCGTAGGTGGTTTGGGCCAGGACGTTGCCCAGACCGCAGTTGATCGTCCCGCCGTTCGAGTCGTTGATGCCCTTCAGCGAAGCGATGCAGCCCACGAGCGAGCCGTGGGTGATCACCGGGCACAGCTCGAAGTCGATCGAAGTGGTGACGATCCGCGATCGGGAGGCCGCGTTGTTGATGGTCGTGTTGCCGTTGAAGCTGGCGTTGTTCGCCGGATCGTCGTCCACCACGTAGTTCCAAGTGACGGTGACGTCCGTCCCGGGAATCGAGACCGTCGCGTTGTAGAGCGAGAGGCCGGCGCCCGACGGCGCGGCGGGGATGACCACCGTCTGGGGCGCAGCGCCGTCAACGCTGACGGTCGCAATCGCCTTCGTGTCGGCGCCGGCCATCGTCGTGAAGGCGGCAGTGGTCAAAGCGAGAACAGCGGCAGCCCCGAACTTCCCCCCACCCGTACAAACCTGTTGGAACCCCATCGAGAGCGTGTTCATGGAATCTCCAGACGTTTCCCTTCACCCCCTTCGGCAGGGGGCGCGGACATTGGATCGGACCGCGTCACCCGCTGCGACGAAGTCCGGTGTCGGCGAGGGAGCACCGACGAGGGTGGCCATCCATCCCATCCCGATCCGCCCTTGCCCGGACGACAAGGTCGCTTGCTCCCTGTGCTGGTGCCGGCCGCAGCACCACCACGGGTGGCTTTCGCCCCCATTTCCCCCGTTCGAGCCCCCAATGAGCTCGAAACGGAATGGCCCCGATGCGCTGGCTTCCGATCGGCTGGCGTCTCTCCGCGCCAACCAGAGGTGATCCTCACGACCTTTCCGCCGTGGTTCCGGTGCCCGAATCGCGAACGCTTCGGAACCCGGCCGGCAGGTCTTGTCCCATCTCCGCCTGCTTGCCCAAACTGGCTGGCCTCCACCAGCCGGTCGCGGCCCAGATCGTGCTCAGATCGTGCCCAAGTGCTGGGTTGTCTCGGTCGGATCGGCCGAGAGGCATGAATTTGCGCGTCATGGTACCGGACGGTCCGGAACGATCAAGACTCTGCCGTGATGATCCTCGAGAATGCCGAGAACACGGGCCGCGGGAGGGACGAATCGTCCATCCCGCGGCCCGTGCGGTTCGATCCAAGGCGCATGGAAGCGG
>JAGQOG010000008.1 GCA_020427695.1 Phycisphaerales bacterium | reverse complement strand
TCCGCGGATCGACCGGAGTTCGCCCGACCCGCCGGTGCGAAAGGCGTTGGGTTCCGACCGCCCGGCTTGCATCCGCCCCTCGACGTCCAGCGTTGGCCCCGCATGAAGCAGACCCGCTCGATCCTTTTCTTTCTCCTGCTTGGACTTCTCGTCCTGCTCGCCGCCTGGACGTGGGGGCCGTCCATCCATCGCCTCCTGGTCGAGATCAAGGGAACGTTGGGCAGCCTTGGCATCTGGGGGTTCGTGATCTTCGCGGGTCTGTTCGTCGTGCTGACATCCCTGGCCGTTCCCGACTCCGTGCTGAGCGTCGCGGCTGGCGCGGTGTTCGGCTTCGTGGGCGGACTCGCGATCGTCCTGGCCAGCGTTGTGGTGGCCCGCACCGTGCAGTACACGCTGGCGCAGCGGTTCCTCAAGAAGCGGGTCAGGGCCTATCTCGAGTCGCGGCCTCGGCTGGCCAGCGTGACCAAGGCCGTCCTGCGCGATCAGTTCCGGCTGCAGCTCCTCGTCCGATTGACACCGCTGAGCGCCACCGGGGTGAGCTACATCTTCGGTGCGATGGGCGTTCGTCTTGGCGCCTTCCTGTTCGCGCTCGCCGGTGCGATCCCCTTCTACGTCGTGATGGTCTACGTCGGCGTCGAAGGCGCTCACATCGCAGAGGTGATCGTCCGATCGGACGACAGCGCGACGGCCATGGACTACCTCCAGATGGCCGGGGCCGGGGCCGGCCTCGTCGTCCTCGTCCTGGTGACCAGGACCGCGCTGCGCGCCATCAATGCCGCGAGCGACGAGGCCGAGTCGGCGTCGGCGCCCGAAGACACGGCCACCTCGGGCACCGCCAGTCCGGACTGAGCGATCTGCGGCCCCGCGGGACGGTTCCGGCGCCGTCGAGCGCGCTCATTCGAGCCGGATCGTCAGCCGGCCCACTTGATCAGCATCCAGATCAGGACGACCCAGACGGCGAGGAAGAGCAGGAACGACAGCAGGTGGGGCCACATCACCGGGAGGAAGCCCTTCTCCTTGATCTGCCGCTGCGTCGCGATGTAGGACTCGCGCTGGGCCTCCTGGGCCCGGACCATCCACATGTCCCCAGCCGAGACGATCTCGCCGTTCTCCTCGTGCAGGAAGATCGTCGTCCGGGAGGTCGCCGCCCAGAAGATCAGGTAGAGGACGCCGCCGAACACCGGGAAGAACACGACCACGAGGACAAAGAGCCACCAGTTGAACGGCCGCCGTCCGAAGAGCGACGCGGTGGTCTCCGTCGTCGTGTGGGGCTCCCAGCCCAGGTCGACCAACTCATCGATTCGCTTGGCGAGCGCGGCGTGCATGGCTCAGGTGCTCCGGCGTCTTCTCGCACGCACCCGTCGCGGCAACCTTGCGGCGACAAACCAGGGGCGGCGATGAAGGTGGGGAGTATACGTTGCGACCAAGGCTCCGGTTGGGCGCGTGCGAGCCGTCCCGCCGTGGCGGCCGCGGACTCCGGCCCGCCCGTTCGTCAGGCCTCTCGAGAGTCGATGCAGCCGAACAGGTGCTCGTTCCGGATCGTGTCCGCGATCTCCGGCGGAACCTGCTGTTCCCAGCGCGGATCGCCCGCGGCGATGAGCCGAAGGACATCGTCGGGATCGATGCCCAGGCACGTCCGATCGAACGACTCGATCGGCACGACGTACCGGTTCTGCCGCAGGTGGGCGTAGAGGTGCTGGATGTTCGACGGAACCCGAAGCGTGTCCGCGGTCACCACGGCGCCCGTCGCGCGATCGAGCCGCGGGTAGAGGTACAGGCGCACGTTGTGGCGGAAAAGCCGTCCCGCCGCTTCGAGCAGCCGACCGGGGAGCGTGTCGTAGTAGCGCTCGTCGAAGATGGCGGCGAGGGCCGGCACGCCCAGCGCGATGCCGATCGGCTGGTCCGTACAGCGGGCAAGGTGCTCGGCGAGCTCGTAGTACGCCCCGTGGTTCGAAACGATCACCGTGCGACCCAGGCGCCGAAGCAGATCCGCCCGCGCGAGGAAGTCCCTCTTGTCGATGCCGGGGCCGGACCGCAGGTCGCGGAGCGTCATCTCCGTCAGCACCACGGGCTGCAACGGAGGATCGGCGTTGGCCAGCTCCGGTTCCGCGGTCATCTGCGCCAAGGCTTGCTCGAGGAGATCGATCGTCAGTCGCGTGACCGGCTGGAAGCGCCCGCGTTCGACCAGCACGGCTTGCTTGTGGAGCACATCCGCCACCTCGACGGTGTCGCCATCCGCGTTGAACATGGCCGCGTCGGTCAGGCCGTGCTCCACCAGGTGGAGGCTCATCACGCGATTGTCAACCGCGGCGAAGGCGGGTCCCTGGAACCGGATCATGTCCACCTCGATCCGATCGCGGGTGAGATGGTCCATGAGCGACTCGACCAGCGCCGCCGGCGTCTCCCGCAAGTAGACGGCGCCGTAGAGCAGGTTCACGCCCAGCACGCCGATCGCCTCCTGCTCCCGCTGCGTCTCGGGATCGCATGTCGCCACGTGAAGCAGGATCTCCGACGGCTCCGCGCCCGGGCTCGACTGGAAGCGCACGCCCATCCACCCGCGCCCGTTGTCGCGGGTGCCGAAACGGCGCGTGGCCACGGTATCGGCGAAGACGAAGAACGAGGTGTTCGCTCCGTGCGACGCCGCCAACCGCTCGAGAAGCAGGCTGTACTCGCGGTCCAGCATGGCGCTGAGCCGCGACCGGCTGACGTACCGATCCGACGGACCGTAGATCGCGTCGCTCACCGCCATGTCGTAGGCGGAGATCGCCTTCGCCACCGTGTTGGCGGCCGCGCCCACGTGGAAGAACCACCGCGCCACCTCCTGCCCCGCACCGATCTCGGCGAACGTGCCGTGCACGCGGTCGTCGAGGTTGACTCGGAGCGCCTTCTGGTGGGTGGAGAGGGGTGTGTCCGGCATGGGGTACCGCCGGCGCAGCCTACGCCAACGAGCAGTCGACTGTCGATCGCGGGAGTCCGCGGTTGGGTCCAGAGTACACCACAGGGATCGCCGTTCCGCCTCGGTCGCGGCCGGCGGGGGCCGATTGGACCGGGCGCCTTGACCGGCCCTGTCGGGTTCAATACCGATACCAGGACTGCGTGGTGGACGCGGCAAAGCGGGGCGAGAGGGCGTTCGACATCGCGCACGATGAGCCTTTCGAGCTGCCCTACCAGAACCCACTTTGGGAGAACCCATGGCACGCGACCCCGTATGCGGCATGACCGTGACGCGCGAGGACGCCGCCATGCGCCTCGAACACGATCGGAAGGAGTACCTCTTCTGCAGCGCCCGCTGCGCAGAGCAGTTCCGTGCGGATCCGGACCGCTACGTGCACGCGAGCGGGTCGAAAGACGGCGCTCAAGACCACTCGCGCCGTTCGCACGAGCACGCTGAGCGCATCTCGCGATCCCGTGACGAGACTACAGACGCGATCTACACCTGCCCCATGCATCCGGAGGTGCGCCAGGTCGGGCCGGGCGACTGCCCCAAGTGCGGAATGGCGCTCGAGCCGCTCGATCCAACCGCCGCGCACGACGACAGCGAGCTCCGGGACATGACCCGCCGGTTCTGGATCGCGGCCGCACTGACGGCACCGCTCCTCGCCTACGTCATGGGCAACATGCTCCTTGGGCATCCGCTCGAGTCTTGGATCAGCCCCGCGGCCAGCCAGTGGACCGAGCTCGCGCTCGCCACCCCGGTCGTGCTCTGGTGTGCCTGGCCGTTCTTCGTCCGCGGCGTCCGCTCGATCCGGGCCGTGCAGCCGAACATGTGGACGCTGATCTCGATCGGCGTGGCGATCGCGTATGCCTTCAGCGTGGTCGCGACCGCACTGCCGTCGCTCTTTCCCGAGGCCCTGCGGAACGAGTCCGGTCGCGTGGGGGTGTACTTCGAAGCCGCCGCAACGATCGTCACGCTGGTGCTGCTCGGCCAGGTGATGGAGCTCCGCGCCCGTCGTCAGACCGGCGGGGCGATCCGTCAGCTTCTCGAGTTGGCGCCGCCCACCGCTCGCCGGCTCTCCGAGGCCGGCGAAGAGGACGTGCCTGTCGAGGAGCTCCGCCCCGGCGACCGCGTCCGCGTTCGTCCCGGAGACAAGATCCCGATCGACGGCAGCGTGGTGGAGGGTCGGAGCACCATCGACGAGTCCATGCTCACGGGGGAGCCGGTCCCCGTGGGGAAGGTCGAGGGCGACGAGGTCACCGGCGGCACGGTGAACAAGACGGGCTCGTTCGTCATGCGCGTGAGCCGAACAGGATCGGAAACGACGCTCGCACGAATCGTCCAGATGGTCGCGGAGGCACAACGTTCCCGCGCGCCAATTCAGCGCATCGCCGATGCGGTTGCCGCGTGGTTCGTGCCCGCGGTGGTACTTGTCGCGGTCGTTTCGTTTGCCGTGTGGCTCGCGATTGGCCCATCGCCCGCATTCAGCTACGCGCTCATCGCGGCGGTGTCCGTGCTGATCGTCGCCTGTCCGTGCGCGCTCGGCCTCGCCACGCC
>JAGQOG010000089.1 GCA_020427695.1 Phycisphaerales bacterium | reverse complement strand
GCGAGGGACCGCACGGCCAGGATGGCCGTGGCACCCTTGGGATGCGCGGCGAGGGACCGCACGGCCAGGATGGCCGTGGCACCCTTGGGATGCGCGGCGAGGGACCACACGGCCAGGATGGCCGTGGCACCCTTGGGATGCGCGGCGAGGGACCGCACGGCCGGGATGGCCGTGGCACCCGACGCGCCATCTCCGACCGCTTGGTCTGCGGGTCGTCGCCTCACCCCACCGGCTGCGCCGGGCATCCGGCGCAAGCGCTGCCGGCATCGATCCGATCGTTCTTCATGACGACACTGTGCGGCGCCACCCAGGCGCCTTCTCCGACGTCGGCGCCGTAGAACACCACCGCTGCGCTGCCGATGGTGGCGTCGCGCCGCACGGCGACGCGGTCGATCTTCAGGACCCGGTCTTCGAAGCTGTGCGCCTGGAACATGGCGTTCACCGTCGCGCCGTCCTCGAACGCGAGCATGTCGGGATCCACCACTTGGGCGAAGCCGGGTCCCAACACGACGCGCCGACCGATGCGCACGCCGATGGCCCGCAGGACCACGGGGAGCAGGAGCGTGCCCTCGAGAAGGCTCAACGGCGCCGCCGCGAGGAACCGCCACGCCACATACAGGAAGTCCCATCGACTGCACCAGCACGACCAGAGCGCATGCTGCCCCGGGCGAACCCGGCCCAGCAGCAGCCATTTGAGCACGACCACCAGTGCGACGAGCGATCCGATCGCCGCCACCGTCGCGGCGGGAACGACCACCAGCAGGCGAATCGACCAATCCACGGTTGCCGGCACCGCGTCGATCGCGCGGTACCAAGCCGCGAGGGCGAGGACGGCCGGCGCGGGCAGGGCGAAGCGCAGCGTCTCCCAGAACACGCGGTTCGCGCGCCGGACGAGCGTCGGCTCGTGGGTGAGTTGGCGATCGACGTTCACCACCGACCGCCGAGGAAGGGCGAGGGCGGGATGGCCGAACCACGCGGTGCCCGGTTCGGCGGTCGCGTCCGCGGCCACCGTGCTGACCCCGGCGAAGTAGTCGTCGGGAAGCTGGGCCCCGCCGGGAACCACGGCGTGGTTGCCGAGGAAGGTGTCGCGACCCAGCCGCGTGTCGGCGACGGTCACGGTGCCGCGGCGACGGTGCGGTCCCGCCAGATAGATGCCGTCGGCAAGGAAGCTCTCGGCGCCGATCTCGACGCGCTCCGGCACCGTGTCGATGATGCTGCTGACTTCGCATCCGCGTCCGATCCGCATGCCCGCAAGCCGCAGCCACCACGGCCAGTAGAGCGATCCGCTCAACCAACGCCCGGCCGCCTCGAGTTCGCCCGTCTTGATCCAGATCCGGATGGACGCGATGGACCACTGGCTGAAGACGCCGCTGCGCACGGATCCCAGGGCGCGCATGCCCAGTCCCTGGACAAGCAGCGCGAGCGGCACCAAGGCCACCGCGATTGCCGTGAGCACACCGAGCCCGATGTGGCCGCTCAAGCCGGGAGCCGAGTCGAGCAACCAGTCCAGGGTGCGCGGCGCGGAAACGCCCTGAGCGTCGGCGACAAGGGCCACGACCAGCGCGATCGGAAGCCATCCGATCGTGCGACGAACCGCCAGCGCTCCGATGAGGAGAAGGCCGTGGACCCACGGCGGAATCGACGCGGCGCCTTGCACCGTCGGCGTCGGCGGCGCGGGCCCGTCCAAGGTCGCCGGTACGCCGTTCCAACGTTCGTTCGCGGGGAGCGTGCGTCCGCTCGGCAGCCACGACAGGGGGGTGAGCCATCCGCCGGGCTCGACGGTCGCCCCTCCACCCACCCCCGCCCGAACGTCCATGGTGGCTCCGGCGCCGATGGCGACCGGTGCGATCACCAGGCAACCCGAATCCAGCTCGACGAGCCCGAGTCGCGCATCCTGGCCGATCGTGGCATCGTCGCCAATGGTGAGCAGGTCCCATCCGCCGCGCTGGAGACTGACGCCGCGGTGAATGTGCACCCGCTGCCCGATGTCGGCGCCGAGGGCACGCAACGCAGCGCCGAGGAAGACGGTGCCGGAGAGCGTTCCCCACGGCACGAGGCGAGCGAACTGCTCGACGATCCAGTGCCGGAGGTACGCACCACTCCAGACGGGCACGGCGCCGGCTTCGTAGCGGCCGATGAGCATCCGCTTCAGGATCGCCAACGTCGCGATGGCGAGCGGCGCCGCGAGTCCCGCGAGCACGGTGCCGATCGCGGGCGCGGCCGCGAGCGTGGCGAACACGCCGAGCGAGGCGAACGCCCACGGGAGCACTTGGAAGACGAGCGCATAGCTCAACAGGCTGCCGAGGATCGTCGTGGCCAGCAGAAGGCCGCCTTGTGCGGTCGTGGTCCATGCGACCTGAGCGGCCCCGACCGAGCCGACCGCAGGGAGATTCGGCCGGAGCGATCGATCGAGCGCGACGGTGGGGCGACGAGCGGCCAGCGCCGCCGCCGTGCGCGCCTCGTAGAGATCGCGCACCGTGATCCATGCGGTGGAGGGATGCTCGCGCAGGGCGCAGATCGCACCGACCGCGGAGAGCGAGTCGCCGCCAAGGTCGAGGAAGAAGTCCTCGTCCGTCGAGACCGCGCGGTCGGCGCGGGTGGCGGTCGAGAAGGCGGCGACGATCGCCCGTTCGAGCGCGTTGCACGGGACCGTGACCTCCCGGGTCGGTTCCGATTCCGGTTCGCCGAGTTCGGGAAGGGCGCGTCGATCCAGCTTGCCGCCCACGGTGGTGGGCAGGCTTGGCAGGTACCCGATCCGGCTGGGCACCATGTAGGGCGGAAGCGCACGACGGAGGGCCGCCTTCAGCACGTCGGGCGCGGGCGGGCATTCAAGGCGCTCCGGCACGACGAAGGCGACCAGCACCGGCTCGGCGGGAGGCCCTTGGACCCGGCATGCGGCTTCGCGCACGCCGGCGCATCGCGCGAGATGCGCTTCGACGGCGCCCAGTTCGACGCGGTAGCCGCGGAGCTTGACTTGGGCGTCGATCCGACCGAGGTACGCGAGCGTGCCGTCCGGATCGCGGCGCACGAGATCGCCTGTCCGGTAGATCCGTCCCAGCCGCGGATGGTTGGGAAAGCGCTCGGCGGTGAGTTCGGGCCGATGCCGGTACCCGCGCGCGAGACCCAGTCCACCGATACAGAGTTCGCCTTCGCTGCCGTCGGTCACCTCGTCGAGATTGGCGTCGAGCACCCAGGCCTGGTTTCCCGAAACAGGGTGCCCGATCGCCACGGACTGTCCCTGGCGCACGGTCGTTCTTACCACCGTCACCGTGCACTCGGTGGGGCCGTATCCGTTCTCCATGCGTCGTCCCGGCGCCCAGCGCTCCACGACGTCCTCCGTGAGGGGCTCGCCGCCGACGTAGAGGAGCCGGAGGTCGGGGAGGGCGCTTCGCGGATCGGTGCATCCGGTGGTTCGCAGGAGTGTCGGTGGCGGACAGAGCACCGTGATGCGCTCGCGGCGCAGCCACGCCACGAGATCCGGTCCCAAGCGGACCGTGTCGTCGTCCATGACCACCAGCGTGGCACCGCTGGCGAGGGCCAACCAGGTCTCCTCGAGCGACGAGTCGTACGCCGCCGAGGAACCTTGGGCGACCCGGTCGCCCGGTCCAAGTCCGAACTCGTCCAGGTCGGATGCCACCAGGTTGGCGATGCTCCGGTGCTCGATCATCACCCCCTTGGGTTGACCGGTGGTGCCCGACGTGTAGATCAGGTAGGCCAGGCTCGTCGGAAGCGGCTCCGGCGTCGCGCCAGCACTGGACGCGGCGCCGTTGGCCGCAGCCGTCGCCAGGAACGACGGCACGTCGAGGACAGGCGGGTTGGCGAGTCCCATGGCCTTGGCCCGCACCGCACCGTCGATGTTGGTCAGGAGGGCGATCGCCTCGGCATCGTGAAGGACGGCTCGCAGGTGTTCGTCGGGGAACGAGGGATCGACGCAGGTGTACGCGATCCCGGCAAGCAAGCAGGCGAGCTGAGCCGCGTAGAGCTCGTGTCCCGTTCGAGGCAGAAGAATCGCTGCGATGCACTCGCGGTGGTCGGCAAGCGGCCGGATCGCGCTTGCCAAGGCGCCCGCCTCCCGGTCGAGCTCGGCGAACGTCACCTGTCGGCGTTCAGGCCGATCGATGCCTGGTGGCACATCGATCGCCACCCCGTTGGGGTGCCGATGCGCGGCACGGCGGAAGTAGTCGTGAAGGAGTGCCGGCGGGTCGCCGTGCGGAACCGGCATCGATCAGGCGCCTTGGCGGACCATCGTCAGGCGGCGCAGGTGCTCGGCCGCTCGAGGGAGCAGCGCACGCTGTTCGTTCGCATCGAGATGACGAAACCCGCGGATCGTTCGCCCGCCGCAGCATCCGCAGGAGCAGCGGAACGGCACCGCGATCGACTCCTCGGTGGTGTTGTAGTCGAACGTGGTC
>JAGQOG010000088.1 GCA_020427695.1 Phycisphaerales bacterium | reverse complement strand
CGTCCCCATGGGCCCGCGCTCGCGACAACCCACCGACCGCCCCACGCGTCCGCCCACCTGATACCCCTCGCGACGCGCCCTCCGTACCCAAGGGCCCGCGCTCGCGACAACCCAACGACCGCCCCACGCGTCCTCCCACCGGATACCCCTCGCGACGCGCCCTCCGTCCCCATGGGCCCGCGCTCGCGACCACTCCCCGCACACCCCACGCGCCCACCCCGCTACTGCGTCCCGAAGATGCGGTCGCCGGCGTCGCCGAGTCCCGGCACGATGTAGCCGCGCTGGTTCAGCTCGCGATCGAGGGAGGCGGTGTGGACGAGGACGTCCGGATGGATGTCGCGCATGCGCTGCACGCCGGGCGGAGCGCACACGAGACAAAGCATCTGCACATTTCGGCAGCCGTGGTCCTTCAGGCGTGACACCGCATGGCTCGCGGAGCCGCCGGTCGCGAGCATCGGGTCGATGAGCAGCACGGGACCCGCGGCGACGTCGGGAGGGAACTTGGCGTAGTAGTCCACCGGCTCGAGCGACGACTCGTCGCGGTAGATGCCGATGAAGCCGACCCGCGCGTCGGGGATCAAGGCGAGGATGCCCTCGGTCATGCCGATCCCGGCGCGAAGGATCGGGGCCAGGGTGACCGGTTCGCTCAGCTCGACTCCGGTCGTGCGCTCAAGCGGCGAGTCGATCTCGACGGTGCGGAAGGGGAAGTTCCGACTCACCTCGAAGGTCATGAGGGCGCTGATCTCGTTGAGCAGTCGCCGGAAGTCGTGCGAGTTGGTGCGCTTGTCACGCGCTCGCGCCAGCTTCTGCTGGATCAGCGGGTGGTCGAACACCCGGAGGTTCGGAAAGTCCGGATGGGGCGAGGGCACGGACCAGATGGTACCGAGTGGAGAACATCGCTGCAGCGCCTCGAGGGCGCGCCGCCCAGATGCCCTGAGGCCACGATGCCTCAATGCCTTGATGCCTTGATGCCTCTTCGTCGCCCGTCACACGATGTTGATCGCCCGCGCCGCCAGCACGGCGATGATGGTCAGCGAGACGATCGCCTGCAGCATGTTGAGGATCTTCGCCCACCGCGACAGGACGGCGGCATCGGTCGGCGAGAACGCGGTGCTGGTGTTGAATCCGACGAAGAGGTAGTCGATGAATTGGGGCGACCAGTTGGCGGCGGCGGGCTCGTCATGCAGCGTCATCTGCGGGAAGAGGAACGCACGCGGGGCGCGATCGCCGAGCGCGAGCCGGGCGTGCGGTCCTCCGCCATCGAGACGCCAGTACCAGTAGGCGAACACCAGCACGTTCGTGATCCAGAGGGCCGCTGCCGATCGGAACATGGCCAGCCCCGCTTCCTTGCTGGTGGGCACCGCCCGCACAAGTAGGATCAGCGATCCCACCATGAAGAACGTGATGCCGCCCGCAAGGATGTGGCCGAACACCTGATTCCATCGGGCGTTGCCGTGAAAGTGGGTGACGATGGTCAGCGTCAGCATCACGATCAGCATCGCCGGATGGAGCCAGCGCGGACCGATCACGAGGGACTCGGGGAGCGCCAGGTAGACCCCGCCGATGGCCAGCACGGCCACCACTGCGGGCCAGCGGGACTCCCGGTCGTGCACCAGCGCGTCTCGGTTCATCGATGGGCGTCCGTAGGGAACCGGAAGGAGTGGAGAAGCGACGACGGAGGCGCACACGCTCAGGGCGCGGGTGCCGCGGTTCGGAGAATACCGACGGCCGGGACACCTTGCGACGACGGCAGCATCGAGACATTGATGCCGGACATCTCCCGTGCCCGGCGCTTCCGTCGACGAGCTCTTCGGCCGATGGTTACGATTGAGGGTCGTCGATCCGCAGTGGCTTCCCGACCTGGCCATGGAGGCGTTCATTCCCACCGAACTGTCCATCGGGAAGGTCGGCCTGGTGCTGGGCCTGTCGTTCTTCCTCGGGCTCGCCTTCGAGGGCTTCTACTGGAAGAGTCGTGCGAGCAGGCCTGGCGGCATCCGCACCTTTCCCCTGTTGGCCTTGGCGGGGCTCCTGCTCTATGCCCTCGAGCCGCAGCATCTCGCGGCATTCGTGGCCGGGTTGCTGCTCCTGGGCATTTGGCTGTACCCGTACTACCGAGCGGAGGTCGAGGCGGGGGAAGCCCTGCCCGGAGAGCGGCCGCGCGGGACGTCGAGGAACGCACGCGATGGAACGACCGACGAAGCAAACGAGGGGATCACCGACGGGATCGCTGACGGGATCATGGTTCCCGTCTGCAACCTGATCGCCTACCTCCTCGGCGCCGTCGCTCTCTCCCAACCGGCGTGGGTCGCCATTGCGCTGACGGTCCTCACCGTGCTGCTGCTGCGGGCGCGGGAGAAGCTGCACGCATGGGCGCGACGGGTGCCGGGGGCGGAGATCCTCACGCTGGTCCAGTTTCTCATCCTGAGCGGCGTGGTTCTGCCGCTGCTTCCGCGCTCGCCCATCACCGACCTCACGGCGCTGACGCCGTTCCAGGTGTGGCTGGCGGTGATCGCCGTCTGCTCGATCTCCTACGCGAGCTACCTGCTCCAGCGGTACATCTCGCCGGCCGGGAGCGTGTTCTTCGCCTCCGTCCTTGGCGGCATGTACTCCTCGACCGCGACCACCGTGGTGCTGGCGCGTCGCATGGCGGGCACCTCGGCCAGCGGAGGTCAGGTGCAGTCCGGAATCGTGCTCGCCACCACCGTGATGTATGCGCGGATCGGCGTCATCGTCGCCATCTTCAACGTGCCTCTTGCCCTCGCGCTCGCTCCGTGGCTCGCGGCGCTCGCGTTGCTTGGCGTCGCCATCGCGGTCGTTCTGTTGCGATGGCACGCGCCGTCGGCAGCCGTTCCGCAAGGCCAGGCGATCACACCTCCGAACCCCCTCGAGCTCGGCGCCGCCCTGCTCTTCGCGATCCTGTTCGTGGTGATCTCGCTGCTCACCGGGTGGATCAAGGCCCATCTCGGTTCGACCGGCGTGTACGCCCTGGCCGCGGTGGTCGGCGTGACCGACATCGATCCCTTCGTGCTCAGCCTCGCGCACGGCGGCGTCAAGGACCTCAACCTGACCACCATGCGGACCGCCATCCTCATCGCCGCCTCGTCGAACAACGTGCTCAAGGCCATCTACACCATCTCGTTCGGTGGATGGAGGCCGGGACGCCGGCCGTTCGTTGGGCTGGTCGTGCTCGCGGCGGCGGGGCTTGCCATCGCGTTCGTGCTGGCGTAGGGGCGGTTCGACTCAGCCCCACGAGCCGAGCATGATGCCGAGGTCGGCTCCGCCCACCACGCCGTCGCCGTCGAGATCGCCGGGACCCGATGATCCCCACGCACCGAGCAGCATGCCCAGGTCCGCGCCATCGACGTCGCCGTCGCGGTCGAGATCCGCGGGATTGCACGGCGGCACCTCGACCCCGGCGAGCGTGATCGCGAGACCCCAGTCGTTGAAGGTGCCGATCGGCGACAAGACCTCGTTGGTGATCACGGTCACCGTCCATGTGCCTTCGCTCGGCATCCCGTCGAACGCGGCGAGCGGCTCGTTCGGCGTGTAGCTCGGAGGCGAGGTGATCGGCTCGAAGGGCGAGCCGAAGTTGCCCTCGTCCTCGATCGGACCGCCGCTGCCCTCGTCGTCGAGAACGATGTCGTAGCCGAGCTGGCCGTTGCCCAGCGAGGTCTCGGGCACGCCCGGGAGATCGACGAGCGTGACCGTGGTCCCGCCGTGGGAGAGCTGGACGATGAGGTTGCCGATGCGGTAGTCGATGTCGATGGTGAAGTCGATGTCGTCGATGACGCCGACATCGGTCACCAGGAGATCGTCGATGGTGGTGGTTCCCTCCAGCATCTCGAGCGGCGGGTCGAACACGTTCGGGGCCTCGACCGTTCCGCCCGCGTCGCACTCGTCGGGAATCCCGTTGCCGTTGCAGTCCTGGCTCGAGCTCCCCGCGATGTCGCAGGGGTCGGGCACGCCGTTGCCGTTGCAGTCCGGCTCGCACGTGTCCGGCACCCCGTCCCCGTTGCAGTCGGGCTGGCACTCGTCGGGCACGTCGTTCCCGTCGCAGTCCATGACGGCGCCTTCGGCGATCTCGCAGTGGTCGGCGACGCCGTTGCCGTTGCAATCGGCGACGACGAAGCCGAAGTCGGCCAGTCGCTCGACCAGCCACTGCACATCGCCGTCGTCGGTGTCGCCGTCGCCATCGAGATCCACGGGCTCCGCCACCCACGCGCAATAGTCGTCGAGATCGACCGATGCGTCGCCGTTCACGTCGCCGGGGATGATCATCGTGCCGAGCGGCGTCAGGACGACGGCGCCGCCGACATGCAGGTTCGGGTTCGACCCGAAGAGCGCAATCTGGCCGGCGTTGTTGATCGCCGAGAAGCCCGGATCCAGGAGCCAGTTGGCGAACTCCGGTGCGAGCAGGGCGTGGAGGTTGAGCAGACCGTAGTCGTCGAAGTAGATCGAGCCGCCGACCATTTTCCCGACCGTCACATGGCTGTCGTTGATGTCGTAGGCCGCGAACTGCGCGGATTGGTTCACGGAGCCGCCGAGCTGCTGCCAACCGAACGTCTCGGTCCAGCGCACGGCGGCGATCGTCTCGCTCGAGGTTGGGGTGAATCCGGCGAGGTCGCCGTGGTTGTTCATGCCCCAGATGAGCCCGCCGCCTCCCGGCGGGTACGGCGTGCTGGCCAGCGTGTCGAGGTCGAAGTACCCGCCCCCCCATCCCACGAGCTGCCGGTTGTCGTTGATCGCGGTCGGACGAGTCGGTGCGCCCAGGGTCTGGAGGTTCATGATTCCGCCGGGAGCGTTGAACCAGACCGTCGGTCCACCGGCCGCTCCCGCGTTGATCGACTCGCCGACGATGTCGCCAACGTTATTGATCGCGTAGGCGATGCTGAACTCGTGGTCGGGAAGCGCGCCGAGCAGTTCAACCGTGTAGCCACCCTCGCCGTCGGGATACCACGCCGCGGCCATCTCCTGTCCCGCGCCCAACACCTCGCCGACGATCACGCCGGCGTCGTTGATGTCCCACGTCAGGGAGGACTCGAACCCGGGAGGCAGCGGCAGCAGCGCGTAGGGGCGGTCGATGCCGACCACGAAGCTGCGCGGCGGGCTGGGCGAGAGGCGCCAGCCGGTGATCACGCCGGCGGCGTTGATGCCTTCGATCTTCGTGCCCTCGCCGAGGTAGTGCAGCGCGTACTGGGGCGGACCGGCGAGGGCGAGGGTGCAGAACGAGAGGCACGCGATTCCGGCGACTTGGGTGAGCGTTCTCATGCTGGCACTCCCTTCGAGATTCGTCGAGCGGCGACCCGGCACGGGCGCGGTCGGCCGAGGCCGACGCCCGATCGAGGGGAGTGGCGTCGGACGGGAAGAGATACGCCATCTTGGTCCCCGGCCGGGAATTTCCGCCCGGCGCCGGCGTCGTCGTGATCCTCGTGCAGGAAGACCGGTGCCACTGATTGCCCCCTGTGTGGGGAAGCACAGGTGCCACTGATTGCCCCCTGTGTGGGGAAGCACAGGTGCCACTGATTGCCCCCTGTGTGGGGAAGCACAGGTGCCACTGAT
>JAGQOG010000087.1 GCA_020427695.1 Phycisphaerales bacterium | reverse complement strand
GACCTCGGAACTGCGGGATTCGCGGCCATCCCGGGTCGGCGCGGCGGCGGCTCCCCGGGCTGGCGAGCTGCCCGTCCGCCCGGTAACATTGCGCTCCGTCCGCCGCGTTCCCGGTGGGCGACTACCCCGGAGGACCCAGGTGAGCTTTCGCATCGACTCGATTCGGGTGGACCCGCCCTGCGTCCTGGCGCCCATGGAGGGCATCACGGATCGGGATTTCCGGGGCCTGATCCGGGGTCTGGGAGGCTGCGGGCTCACCGTCACCGAGTTCGTGAGCTCGGAGGCCATGACCCGGAGCGTGGCGAAGGCGTGGCGGATGGCGGAGCTGGACCCGGACGAGCACCCCGTCTCGATCCAGATCTACGGGCGCGATCCGGACCGGATGGCGGACGCCGCCCGCTACTGCGCGGACCTCGGGGCCGACATCGTGGACATCAACTGCGGCTGCCCGTCCAAGGCCGTCACGTCGGGCTGCGCGGGGTCGGCCCTGATGCGCGAGCCGGAGCTCGCCCGCCGCCTGTACGAGGCCGTCGGCGCGGCCACGCGAGAGCGCGGACTGCCGTTCACGGTGAAGATGCGCACGGGGTGGGACTCCGAGTCGCGGAACGCGCCGGACATCGCGCGCATGGCGGTCGACTGCGGCGCGCGGATGATCGCGGTGCACGGGCGAACGCGCTGCGACATGTACAAGAACCGCGCGGACTGGTCGTTCGTGGGCGACGTCAAGCGCGCCGTTTCCGTACCCGTGCTCGTGAACGGTGACATCCTCACGGTGGCGGACGCCCATCGTGCGCTCGAAGAGTCCGGCGCCGACGGCGTGATGGTGGGCCGCGGCATCCTGCGGAATCCGTGGCTCCTGCGGCAGATCGCCCAGTCCCTGCGCGGAGAAAGCGTCACGGAACCGAGTCTGGAGGATCGGCGCGCGGTCCTGCTCGGGTACTTCGCGCAGCTCGAGGAACTCGGCGAGCATTTCCACGGCGACGAGGCGACCCGCGAGCGCGTGGCGCTCGGACGCATCAAGAAGATCACCGGGTACTTCACGAAGGGATTGCCTTTCGGCGGCAAGCTGCGGCAGCGCATCTTCCACTCGCACCGCATCGCGGACGCCCGCGGCTTCGTGAACGACTACTTCGACCTCCTCGCGGAGCACCGGGTCCGCGACGCGTTCCTCCAGGTCCACGACGAGGACACGGAGTTGCCGAGCGTCGCCTAGCCGGCCGCCCGGAGTTCTCTCGCGGGTTCTCCCGGTTTCGTTGCGTTCCTTCGGCGGCTCTCCCTTCCCTGGCTGCGAGCTTCAAGTTCGAGCGGCGGTCTGTCGAAATCAGGGCACTCGCGGGAGGCACCCATGGACACGCCCGAAACGACCGCCGAACAGGAACTCTCCGCCCCGGCCCAGCCGGTCGCCCTCGTGGTGGACGACCGGGATGCCCACCGCCGCCGCCTCGTGGGCGTGCTGCAGAACGAAGGGTGGGCCGTGATCGAGGCCGAGAACGACAAGGGCGCCGCCCTCGCGCTCATCGATCGCTCCATCGACTGCGCCGTGTTCCCGGCGACCCTCGCCGGCGCGCCCTCGGCGGGGCTCGTCCGGAGCGCGGCCGTGATCCGCGAGTCGCATCCACACCCGTTCGGGATTCTCGTGGTGATGGATACCGAAGTTCCGGAGAGCGCGGAGCGCCTGATCCGCGCCGGTGCCGACGACGTCATCACGCCGTGCAGCGCGCGCAGCATGTCGCGTCGCATGCGGCTCGTGCACGACTACCGGCGGCTGCTCCACTTGAACCGGCACCTCGCCGAGCGCGTCGCGCGCGCCGAGCGGAAGTCCTAGCGAACGGCCGGAGTCTGCACTAGCCTGCCGGGATGGCGAACCCCAAGGTCGACAACGGCGGCGGCTGGGCTGCGATCTCCTACGTGCTCGGCAAGGCCCGCGAAGCGGGCGGGCTGCCGAAGCTGCTCGGTCGACTCCGTTCCCGCAACGCCTGCAAGACCTGCGCACTCGGCATGGGCGGCGCCCGCGGCGGCATGGTCAACGAGGCCGGTCGGTTCCCCGAAGTCTGCAAGAAGTCCGTGCAGGTCCAGGCCGGCGACATGGCGGCCCCCGTTTCCGCCGGTTGGTTCGAGCGCACGACATTCGCCGAGATGGAGCGGCTCACCTCGCACGAGCTGCAGCGGCTCGGCCGACTCTCGGTCCCGCTGATCGCGGACGAGGGGAGCGATCGCTGGCGCGTCGCGGGCTGGGACGAGGCCCTGGCCCGCACGGCGGAGGCGTTCGCGGCAACGTCGCCGGAACGTGCGTTCTTCTATGTGAGCGGACGCTCCAGCAACGAAGCCGCGTTCCTCGCCCAGCTCCTCGCCCGCGCGTACGGCTGCGCGAACATCCACAACTGCTCGTACTACTG
>JAGQOG010000086.1 GCA_020427695.1 Phycisphaerales bacterium | reverse complement strand
GGGAACACCGGGCGGGGTGGGCTATCGGCGTGAGCCGCCCGTTGCCCTGCGCGACGGGGACATCGTGAGTGTCGCAGTCAGCGGAGTCGGTGAGATCACCAATCCGGTGGTGGCCGAGCCGTCGTTCACGGTGGATCCCTGAGGGAACAATCAGTCGCCTCACGCGGGTCTCGTGCCTGGAGCTCCTGCATTTGGTCGGAACGTTCCTGCACTTGGGCGCGGGAGGCGGCTTAGGATCGCGTCATGAAGACGATCGGGATGCTCGGCGGCATGAGCTGGGAGTCGACCGCCGAGTACTACCGGCTCGCCAACGAGCTCGTGCGGGAGCGGCTGGGCGGCTACCACTCCGCCGCGATCGTGCTCGCCTCCGTCGACTTCGCCGAGATCGAGCGACTCCAGGTCGCCGGTCGGTGGGACGAGGCGGGCGATGCGCTCGCCGACCTCAAGGAGAAGCGCGCCGTCGACACCATGCGGCGCATGCTGGAGACGAGCACGAGCGAGCGCGGTCGGCGCCGGGCCCAACGCTGGATCGACTCGATCGAGGGAACGAAGAAGGACGCCTAGGGGGCTCCGAGTCCCGTTCGGAACGCCAAGGACCACGCATGCTGCGGATCATCGCCGGTGAGTACCGATCGCGCCTGCTCGCGACGCCCGAGGGCGAGGACATCACACGCCCGTGGACCGGCCGTGCCAAGGAGTCGGTGTTCAACCTCCTCCGCGGGTGGTTCGAGGGTGCGCGGGTGCTCGATCTCTTCGCGGGGGTGGGCTCGATGGGACTCGAGGCGGCGAGCCGCGGCGCCACGGAGGTGGTCATGGTGGAGCGCAGCCGCGAGGTGCTGCGCCTGGCCCAGGCGAACATCGATGCGCTCGGGTGCGGCGACCGGGTACGGGCGGTCCAGGCCGATGCGCTCGGTCCGGCAGCGCTCGCGGAGAGTCCCCGACCCCTCGACGTGCTGTTCGTCGATCCGCCGTACGCCTTCATGGAGGACGAGCGGCGACGTGCTTCGGTGCTCGACCAGGTCGCACGCTGCCGGGAGCTGATGGCGGAGAAGGCGTTTGTGGTGCTGCGCTCGCCCATCGACCCCTCCGATGCCGCGCTGGCGATCGAGGGGTTTGCGGGCCCGGAGGTGCACCGCTACGGAGCGGGCATGTACGCGCTGCTCTACATGCCGCGGGCGCAAGACTGAGCCGCGGGGCGAAGCGATCCGCATTCCCCTGGGATGTGCCGCGATCGGCGGGAACGTCGAGGCGCGCAGGCCGAGACACCGGTTCCGGAAGGGGCCGGACGGGACCAATGGGGGCCAAGAGGGGGAATCCATGCGGGTCGAGGGCACCAAGTCGAATCGCGCGCGATGCGAACGTGTTCAACCTCTTCGGTCCGCTGACGACGCCGCCCGAGCCGATCTCGCTGATCACGGAATGCTCGGGGCAGACCTTGGACTGCTGCTCGGCGCGTGGGGCGCGTGGGGATAGGGCGCGTGCGCGAAGGGCGGGGACAGGCCGTTCCTAGGAACCGTTCGTCATCGAGACCAAGGCGACGGGGCACTGCACGTCGGCCGCCACGCGGGGTGCGACGCTGCCGGCCCAGAACGCGGCCGCGCCCACCTTCCGGTGCGTGGCCATCACGACCAGCGCACGGTCGGTGCGTTCGGCGAGACGGGTGATCACCTTCGCGGGGTCTCCCCGCTCGACGAGGTCGGGGTTGGCGCCGATCGGCGCGAGCATGTCGCATCTGGCCGCGCGGACCGACTTGAGGTACTCGACCGCCGCTTCGGCCTCGAGGTCGAGTTCCGTCGTCGCGGTTCCCGGCAGCATCCGGGCGACCGCCGATCGGGAGCCTCCGAGGTCGGCGATCGTCGGGACCACGGTGAGCAGTTGCACGGCCGATCCGAAGACGTTCGCGAGAGCGCATGCCAGCGGAATCGCCTGCTCGTGGCTGGGATCGCCGTCGAGGGGGACGACGACATGGCGGACGTCGGGCGCGACCGAACGAGGCGCCGGATCGCACGGCACAAACAGCACCGGGCATGAACTCCGGGCGATGACCTGCTGGGCGATGCTTCCGAAGACCCATCGCTTCATTCCTCCCGAGCCGTGGGTCGTCATCACGATCAGGTCGGCGTGGAATTCGATCGCGTGCTCGGACAGGCTCCGGGCGACGTCGCGCACCGCGTTCTCATGCACGTGCGTCCGAATCTCGAGGGCAGTGCAACCGAGCGAGGTCCGCAGGGCGTCGAGGTAGAGCGAGGCCTCGGCGGGATTCGCCAAGTGCCGCTCCCCGTGAACCGACGCGGGCGGCCGCTGCTCCAGCACGTGTACGAGCGTGAGGGTGGCGTCGCCGTCCTCCGCGAGGCGCGTGGCGTACGGGATCGCCGCCTCCGCCAAGCGGGATCCGTCGAGCGGCACCACGATGTTCCGGATGCGCATCGGTCAGCCTCCCACGAGCAACTGCCAGAGCAGGAACACATTGAGCCCGATGATCACGGTCCCCACCACGACCGCGGCCGCGGTCGTGGCGCGACGGTTGACGAGATCGCCCATGAGGTCGCGCCGGCGCGTGAAGAGGATCAGCGGCAGGATGGCGAACGGCAGGGCGAAGCTGAGGACCACCTGGCTGATCACCAGCGAGCGGGTGGGGTCGGCGCCGACGAGTATCACGACAAAGGACGGCGCCAGCGTCACCAGCCGCCGCACCCAAATCGGAATCCGGCGATGGATGAACCCCTGCATGATCGTCTGGCCGGCCATCGTCCCGACGACGGTGGAGGACAGGCCCGAGGCGAGAAGGGAGATGGCGAACACCACGGATGCCGCCGAGCCGAGCAGCGGACGGAGGGTCTCGTGGGCCTGCTCGATGCTGGCGATGTCGCCGTGACCGGAGGCGTGGAACGTCGCCGCGGCCATGACCAGCATCGCCGCATTCACCAGCCCCGCGATCGTCATCGCCACGAAGATGTCGATCTGCTCGAAGCGGAACAGGCGGCGGAGCTTGTGGGGATCGCGGGTCGCGAGTCGCGATTGCATGAGCGAGGAGTGCAGGAAGATGGCGTGCGGCATGACCGTCGCGCCCAGGATTCCGCACGCCAGCAGCGCCGCCTGCGCATCGGGGATCTGCGGCACGAACGTCCCGTGCAGCACCTCGGGAAGCGAGGGACGGTCCAGGATGGTCTCGATGACGTAGCACCCCGTCACCGCGCCCACCATTGCCGCGATGACCAGTTCCAGGCGGCGGAAACCGAAGCGTTCGATGCCGAGAATGAGGAAGGTCGCGACCGCGGCGACGATCGCCGCGAGCCACATCGACATGCCGAACAGCAGCCGCAGTCCGAGCGCCGCCCCGATGAATTCGGCCAGGTCGGTGGCCATGGCGGCCAGTTCCATGAGCACCCAGAGGGAAAACGTCACCGGCCGGGGAAACTGCTCGCGGCAGAGCTCGGCGAGGTTGCGGCCCGTGGCGATGCCCAGCTTGGCGGAGAGCGTCTGGATGAGCATCGCCATGAGGTTGCTCATCAGGACCACCCAGAGCAGCGTGTACCCGTAGCCCGAACCGGCCTCGATGTTCGTCGCGAAGTTGCCCGGGTCCATGTACGCGACCCCGGCGATGAACGCGGGCCCGAGGAAGGGCACGATGCCGGCGATCCGGAGGCGCAGTCGGCTCAACGCCGTCGATCGCGCGGCGATCGTGGGGCGAACGGCATGCGGTTCATCGGTCGCCTGGTCCATGGCGGGCCATCCAAGCGGACGCGCCTGATGGTACGTCGGCGGTGCGGCGGTCGATCCCGCGGCCTCGCGGTCAGGGCGGTGCGGCGATCCCGATCGGCCTACCATCGCGGCCCATGGTGATCCTCCATCCCGGACGCGACGATCTGCCGACGGCGCTGCGCCACCGGGCCCACTGGACCCGACTCGGTGCCGCGGCGACGCCGGTGATGCTGGTGCATCCCGACGGCGTTCCGTCCGGGGGCACGGGCGCTGCCGGCGGGGCGGCGGACGCCGAGCGGTTGAAACCAGCGCCGGTCGTCGTGTGGATGCACGGTCGAACGGTGAGCAAGGAGATCGATCCGGGCCGCTACCTGCGGTGGATGCGGTCGGGGATCGCCGCCTGCGCCGTCGACTTGCCGGGTCATGGCGAGCGTTTCGACGCTGCGCTTCAGGCGCCCGAAGCGACGCTTGAGGTGGTTGAGCGGATGGTGCATGAGATCGACGGACTGCTCGCCGCCCTCGCCGAGCGGCCGGAGTTCGATCTCGAGCGCGTGGCGATCGGGGGGATGTCGGCGGGGGGGATGGCGGCGCTGGCCCGGTTGTGTCGAGCGCATCCGTTCTGCGCCGCGTCGGTCGAGGCGACCACGGGATCATGGATGTGGCAGCGCGAGCGGGCGATGTTCCATCCCGAGATCGTCGCCCGGCTCAACCCCATCGATCATCTGGACGGCTGGCGCGAGATTCCGCTCCAGGCGATCCATGCCCGGTACGACGAGTGGGTGAACGTGCGGGGCCAGGAGGAGTTTCTCCACGCGGTGCGCCGGCGCTACCGCAAGCCCGAACTGGTGGAGTTGGTCGCGTTCGAACGCACCGGGGCGCCGTTTGAGCATGCGGGATTCGGGAGAATGTCGGCACCGGCCAAGGACGAGCAGCTTCGGTTTCTGAAGCGATGGTTGGGGCCGGAGCGTGCGGTTCCGCGGTAGGGGGTGCGACGGCCGTATCGGCCGTGGGGAGTCGACGGAGGTGAACGTCGCACGGCCAGGATGGCCGTGGCACCCCGGGGGGGGCGGATGGTGGATTTCGCACGGCCAGGATGGCCGTGGCACCCCGGGGGGGC